>NZ_JALBHA010001116.1:0-545 GCF_023006445.1 Bradyrhizobium sp. SHOUNA76 | reverse complement strand
CACCGGCGCTGAACGTGATCGTCGCCAACCTCGGCGAAGGCGGCCGCCGCGGCCCGTTCCGCGCCTATGAGTGGAACAAGATGAAGACGCCGACGCGGATCCTGGTCGGCGGGCCGGAGGTGACGTCGGCCTTCGTGCTGATGGGGCTGGCGGTGGCGCGCCGGCGAATGGTGAATGGCGAGTAGCGAATGGGGCTGATCACAGCTCTATTCGCCACTCCCTATTCGCAATTCGCCCGCTTCGATGACGGGAAGTTGAAAGCTCATTCGTTAGGCAAGCGCTGGCCGAGCGGACAAAAGCCGACCACAATTGCGCGGTCTATCGAGATTTTCATCACACGCGGACCGGCATGTTGCGAAAATTCCTGATTGCGCTGTCTTTGCTTGCCCTCCCGTCGATGGCGCACGCCGCCGACATCACCGGCACGGCAAAGGTCCGCGCCGGCGATGCCGTCGTGATCGGCAACACGCGCATCCGGCTCGGCGGCATCGACGCGCCCGCAGTCGACCAGCTCTGTCTCAACACCAAGGTCGAGCGCTGGACCT
>NZ_JALBHA010001115.1:0-547 GCF_023006445.1 Bradyrhizobium sp. SHOUNA76 | reverse complement strand
CGGCTGGGCGACGCCCAGCCCGGTCTCGTCGCCACGCTGGTGCTGCCCGCCCGCGCCGGTGCCGGCGACAGGGTTGCTCCGCCAATACCGGATGTGCCACAGAAGGTGGCATGAACCACTCCGCGCCGGGAAACGCGGACAAGCATGGTGAGAGGCTGGCCGCGCGCTTTGCGGAAGCTCCCCATATTGCCGCTTCCACAACCGACGAACGACGTTTCGAAAGCTGGCTGAGCGAGCTCGAGCCGGCCCAATTGGCCCGTCTCGAAGCGCTGCTGGCTTATCCCTTCGCGAGGGATATCCTTGCCGGGATCGCGGAATTCTCGCCCTATCTGTTCGATCTGGTGCGCGCTGATGCCTTGCGCCTGATCCGGCTGCTCGAATGCGATCCGGATTCGCATCTGACGGCGCTGATCGCGGATGCCAGGGGCGCGGTGCTCGCGGCGGCGGATGAGGCCGAGGTGATGCGGCTGCTTCGCCGCATGAAAGCGGAGGCCGCGCTGCTGACTGCTCTGTGCGACATCGGCGGCGTCTGGCCGGTGATGCGGGT
>NZ_JALBHA010001114.1:0-548 GCF_023006445.1 Bradyrhizobium sp. SHOUNA76 | reverse complement strand
GGCGACGTCGGTCGCGACGCAGACGCGGGCGCGCCCGTCACGCAGCGACTGCAGCGCCATGGTGCGCTCGTTCTGCGTCAATTCGCCTGAGAGCGCGACCACGGAGAAGCCGCGCTCCAGCAGCGCCGCCTGCAAATGCCTGACGTGATCGCGTGTGCTGCAGAACACGAGAGCGCTCGGCGCCTCGTAGAAGCGCAGCACGTTGACGACGGCATGCTCGGCATCGGCGGGCGCAATCCGGATGGCGCGATACTCGATATCAGCGTGACCGCCCTCGTCGCCGGCAACCTCGATCCGGAACGCCTGCTGCTGATACTGCTTGGCCAGCGCGACGATGCCGCGCGGGAACGTCGCCGAGAACATCAGGGTGCGGCGCGTTTCCGGCGTGGTCTCGAGGATGAATTCCATGTCCTCGCGAAAGCCGAGATTGAGCATCTCGTCGGCCTCGTCGAGCACGACCGCTTTCAATTCCGAGATGTCGAGACGGCCGCGCCGCAAATGGTCGCAGAGCCGGCCGGGCGTGCCGACCACGATGTGCGCGCCGGCCG
>NZ_JALBHA010001113.1:0-552 GCF_023006445.1 Bradyrhizobium sp. SHOUNA76 | reverse complement strand
GGGCGCGATGGCGCCGAGCCCGATCGCACTCGCAGCGTTGTCGCCGGCGCCGCCCGCGACGACGACTTTCTCAGTCATGCCCCAGCGCTGCGCGTACTCCGGCGCCAGCACCGCGCTCACCGCGCTGCCCTCGACGAGGCGCGGCATATGATGAAGGTCGAGCCCGGTCGCATGCAGCAGCAGGGCAGACCAGCGGCGCTGGCCGACGTCGAGCCACAGCGTGCCGGCGGCATCGGACATGTCCTCGATCATCTCGCCGGTCAGGCGATAGCGGACATAGGCCTTCGGCAGCAGCACTTTTGCCACGCGCGCGAAAACATCGGGCTCGTGCCGCGCGACCCAGAGCAGCTTCGGCGCGGTGAAGCCGGGCATCGCCAGATTTCCGGCGATCATGTGCAGCGAGGGACAGCGCCGCTCCAGCAGGGCGCATTCGCTTTGCGAGCGGCCGTCGTTCCAGAGAATCGCGGGACGCAGCGGCCGGCCGTCCTCGTCGAGCAGCGTCGCGCCGTGCATCTGACCCGACAGGCATAGCTCCCAATTCTCAGGCTGCCC
>NZ_JALBHA010001112.1:0-553 GCF_023006445.1 Bradyrhizobium sp. SHOUNA76 | reverse complement strand
GGAGCGGCATGGCGCGCGGCGAGATGGGCCCCGGCTCTGCAGCGCACCGCACCGGACGATGCCTCGCATCGCCGGCGCGCTGCGCTGTGTCCGAGGCACAAGCGGAATGTGGCGCGCACTCTCACCACAGCGTCATTGCGAGGAGCCCTTGCGACGAAGCAATCCAGAATCCCTCTGCGAAAAGACTCTGGATTGCTTCGTCGCTTCAGCGCAAAATTGCTGCGCAATTTTGTCGCGAGCTCCTCGCAGTGACGGAGCAAGGGGTGGCATTGCAACTCTCCAACCTGCATTTCAAGTGTCAGTGCCGTAGGGTGGGCAAAGGCGCACAGCGCCGTGCCCACCGAATTCAATCGCGACACGAGCGTGGGCACGCTTGCGCTTTGCCCACCCTACGATGTCGAAGGTTGTGACTCGCAGACATGCCTTCACCTCCTCGCGGCGCTTCCGCCCGAGCTTTGCGCTTCGCATCACGCCCTCATAGCGAAAGGGCGCAGGGAAGGCCGGGCGCCGGCTGGCACCCGCTTGTCCGTCGTGCGATGAGAATGCACACGCA
>NZ_JALBHA010001111.1:0-554 GCF_023006445.1 Bradyrhizobium sp. SHOUNA76 | reverse complement strand
GTCACCGGCGCGCTCGACGGCGCCAAGGCCGTCGCCGAAACGCCGGTCGAGAGCAACGGCCGCGTGTTCCGCCTCGGCGATATCGCCACCGTCACCCACGGCTATGTCGATCCGCCGAGCTTCGTCGTCCGCCAGGAAGGCAAGGCCGCGATCGGCATCGGCGTCGTCACCGCCAAGGGCGCCAACATCCTCGAGCTCGGCAAGGAGGTCGAGAAGGCGACCGCCGAGTTCATGAAGGCAGTCCCGCAGGGCGTCGATGTCAAGCTGATCGCCGACCAGCCCAAGGTGGTCGAGCACGCCGTCGGCGAGTTCGTGCACTCCTTCATGGAAGCGCTCGTCATCGTGCTGTTCGTCTCGTTCCTGGCGCTCGGCTGGCGCACCGGCATCGTGGTCGCACTCTCGGTGCCGCTGGTGCTCGGCATCGTCTTCATCGTCATGAACATGATGTCGCTCGACTTGCACCGCATCACGCTGGGTGCGCTGATCATCGCGCTCGGCCTGCTCGTCGACGACGCCATCATCGCGGTCGAGATGATGGTGGTGAAGATGGAGCA
>NZ_JALBHA010001110.1:0-557 GCF_023006445.1 Bradyrhizobium sp. SHOUNA76 | reverse complement strand
GCCTGCTGTTCGCATCGCTCTCGCCGGCGCCGTCACGCGCCGACGGCGCCGCGGACGATTTCGCGATGAAGGCGACGTCGCAGACCCGCCTCGCCTATGTCGTCACGGGCAATGCCGACGTCGATTCCATCGTCAAGGCCGGCCTGAACGGGCTGACGCTGTTCCTGGCGCAGCGCACCGCGCTCGAGGCCGGCGATCCCGTCGGGGTCGATCCTGCGCGCGACGAGCTCGCCTTCTTCCCGCTGATCTACTGGCCGATCGTGCCGGGCGCGCCCAAGCCGCCGCGCGATGCCATCAACAAGATCGACGCCTACATGAAGCAGGGTGGCACCGTGCTGTTCGACACGCGCGATGCGATCGAAGCACCGCCCGGCGCGAACGGCGCGGCACAGACCCCGGGCATGCAGACGCTGCGGGAGATCCTGTCCTCGCTCGACGTGCCCGAGCTCGAGCCGGTGCCGCGCGAGCACGTGCTGACCAAGACCTTCTATCTGCTGCGCGACTTCCCCGGCCGCTTCGTCACCGGCCAGACCTGGGTCGAGACCCTGCCGCGCGAC
>NZ_JALBHA010000110.1:0-14870 GCF_023006445.1 Bradyrhizobium sp. SHOUNA76 | reverse complement strand
AGCCGTCCCGCCTCTGGCGCCGCTTGGCAAGCGCGAGCGGACAAAACTGTCGCGCGGCCGCAGCGAGATCGAGGCGCGGCTTGATCTGCACGGAATGACCCAGACGCGCGCCCATCGTGCGCTGACCGGCTTCCTGCACCGCGCCCATCATGACGGCCTGACCTTCGTGCTGGTCATCACCGGCAAGGGCCGCAGCGGCGGCGAAAGCGGCGTGCTGCGCCGCCTGGTGCCGGAATGGCTGAGCCTGCCGGAATTCCGCGCCTTCGTCGTCGGCTTCGAGACGGCGCATATCGGCCATGGCGGCGAGGGCGCGCTGTATGTGCGGATCAGGCGGGCGAGATTTTAGAACGGCCGGATGATTCCGACGCGCGGGATCAGTGTGAGGATCAGGCCGAAGATGTTCGTTGTCCGATCCTCGGCTGGAATCAGCGGCGTCTCGCGCGCAGCCGGCAGCATCTTCGCCGCATGCAGGATCAGGAACATGCAGACCGCCCAGTTCGATATCCAACGGGAATAGTCGAACACCATCGCGAACATCACGAGATAGGCGAGGCTGACGCCGATCAGCGCCGCGATCACGAGGCGCCGGTGCGTCTCGCTTGCGAGCGCGCCGATCAGCTTCGTAAAATAGCGCCACAGCGGCGTGTGCAGCCAGATCAGCAGCGCAAAGACGGGTAGGCCGAGGATATTGTGCGGCAGGCGCCCCCAGGTGTCCAAAACCTCCTTCGCCAGCGGCTGGTACCAGATGTAGGCGAATTGCAGCAGGTCGGTTCGCGCCGGATCGGCCATCCGGGTCTTCAGATACGCGACGAAATCCGCTTCCGGGACCGGCATCGTTCCCAGGAATTGCGCGGCGAAGAACAGCGCCGAGACAATGAGCAAGGCGAGGATGCCGAAGGCGACGTTGCTGCGATTGCAGCCGTAAGCGAGGTAGTGCCTGACCGCCACGATGGTGATGATCGTCGGCACATACATCAAGAGATGAATGTGGTGGATCAGCACGAGGACGATCGAGAACAGCGCGGCTGTGGCGACGAACAGCAGCGAGCCCGCCGGCATCAGCAGCAGGATGAGCGCCAGCGCGCAGCCATAGATGTCGAAATGGCCGAGCGTGTGCATGAAGTTCTTCAGGAAGAATGGCGAGCCCGCCATGAAGACGAACAGCGGCAGCGTTTTAGCGGTGAAGCCAAAGGTCTTCTGGAATAGTCTTGCATACAGGCCGAGTGTCACCAGCCATGTCACCCCGCCGAGCGCGAACACGGACCATACCGGCACCTTGTCCGTAAACAGCGCGACGATGGCGCCGATCCATGCGCGCTTGATGAAGCCGAAATGGTAGTCGACCAGGAGATGGATATAGGGGACGTAAGGCGGCAGCTGGATCTTGTGGACGAAGACGCCGACGATGACCGCCGCGTTGACCGCGAGCAGGAGCCGCCAGGGGTTTTGCCAGATATTAGCGGGCACGTGCCACCGACGGCGCGTCAAACTCCGCCGTCGTCCCGGGCAAGCCACCGGGTCCGCGCAAAGCGCGGCCCGATGACAGGCTCCGCGCGACCCGGGACCCATAACCACAGGAGGCCATTTGAGGCAGGGCTGGAGCTACTATCTGGTTCAACGAGGACCGCTGGTGGTTTTGGGTCCCCGCGCCCGTGCGCAATCGCGCACCAGGCGGGGACGACAGCGAGATAGATAGCGGACTGAACCCAAATTACAAAATGAACCGGCTCAGATCCGCGTTCTTGGCGAGGTCGCCGACGTGTTTCTGCACAAAATCCGCATCGACCCGGACGGTCTCACCGTTGCGGTCGGGGGCGGTGAAGGAGATCTCGTCGAGCACCCGCTCCATCACGGTCTGCAGCCGCCGCGCGCCGATGTTTTCGACGGTCGAGTTCACCGCGACCGCGACATCGGCGAGCGCGTCGATGGCGCTGTGGGTGATGTCGAGCGTCACGCCCTCGGTCTGCATCAAGGCGACATATTGCTTGATCAGCGAGGCCTCTGGCTCGGTCAGGATGCGGCGCATGTCGTCGCGGGTCAGCGCCTGCAATTCGACGCGGATCGGCAGGCGGCCCTGCAATTCCGGCAACAGGTCTGACGGCTTTGCGACGTGGAAGGCGCCGGACGCGATGAACAGGATGTGGTCGGTCTTCACCGCGCCATGCTTGGTCGAGACCGTGGTGCCTTCGATCAAGGGCAGCAGATCGCGCTGCACGCCCTCGCGCGAGACGTCGCCGCCGACGCGGCCGTCACGTGCACAGATCTTGTCGATCTCGTCGAGGAACACGATGCCGTTGTTCTCGACCGCACTGATCGCCTCCAGCGTCAGCTGATCGGTGTCCAGCAGCTTGTCGGATTCCTCGTTGACGAGAATCTCGTGCGAGCCCTCGACCGTCAGCCGCCGCGTCTTGCTGCGGCCGCCGAGCTTACCAAAAATGTCGCCGATCGAGATCGCGCCCATCTGCGCGCCCGGCATGCCCGGAATCTCGAACATCGGCATGCCGCTGCCGGACGACTGCGTCTCGACCTCGATTTCCTTGTCGTTGAGCTCGCCGGCGCGCAGCTTCTTGCGAAAGGATTCGCGCGTCGCAGGGCTGGAATTGGCGCCGACCAGCGCGTCGAGCACCCGCTCCTCGGCGGCGAGCTGCGCGCGCGCCTGCACGTCCTTGCGCTTCTTCTCGCGGACCTGGGCGATCGCGACCTCGACGAGATCGCGCACGATCTGCTCGACGTCGCGGCCGACATAGCCGACCTCGGTAAACTTGGTCGCTTCCACCTTCAGGAACGGCGCATTCGCAAGTTTCGCCAGTCGCCGCGCGATCTCGGTTTTGCCGACGCCGGTGGGGCCGATCATCAGAATGTTCTTCGGCAGCACCTCTTCGCGCAAGGAGCCTTCGAGCTGCTGCCGCCGCCAGCGGTTGCGCAGCGCGATCGAGACGGCGCGCTTGGCATCGGCCTGGCCGACGATGAAACGGTCGAGTTCGGAAACGATTTCACGGGGAGAGAAGTCTGTCATGGGACCTTAGCTAGGGTCAGTTGCGGGCCGGGACAAGCCGGATTTTGCGTCAGATGATCGGCGGCCCGGATTGCCATTGCTTCACGGCATCGACCGGATGGATCAGCATCAGGATATTGAGCGTCAGATTGTCGCGAATGTGGAGCGCGAGCATGATTTCGAAGGCGAGTCCGAGCAGGACCGTCGCGGGCACAGGCAGCACGCGCGCGGCGAGGAACCCCAGCACCATGGCCAGATTGTCGGAGACCGAATTGACGATGCTGTCGCCGAAATAGTCCAGCGAGATCGTGCCAGCGCGGTAACGTTCGATGATGAAGGGCGAGTTCTCGACGATCTCCCAGGCGCCCTCGATCAGCATGGCGATGATCAGCCGCGCCGGCCACGACAGAGGCAGGAACGGCAGTCGCGCAAACAGCAGCCAGGTCAGGCCGTAGAACAGGAAGCCGTGCAGGACGTGCGAGAAGCTGTACCAGTCGGCGATGTGCTGGGAGTTCTCCGAGCTGTTGACCACGCCATGCCAGAGTTTGACATAGCCGCAGGTGCAGATCGGAACCCGCCCCATCGCAAGCAGGATCGAGGCCTGCAGCGCCAGCAGCAGCAGCGCGATGCCGACCCAGGCGAGCGGCGGAAATGCGGTCTTGGCGATGGGGGGCGCGGCAAGCGTCATGGGTCTCGGATCATCAGGAGGGCGGGACCATCTGGCGTGACAATCTCGTGCTGCGGCACGAATCCAGCTTTCTCATAGGCACGAATCGCGCGCGGATTGGCGGGGCTGGGGTCGATCACGATGCGTGGCACGCCGCGGGCAAAGAGCTGATCGATGAAGGCACGGATGAAAGCTGAGCCGTGGCCGCATCCCAGCATGTCGGCTTCGCCGATGAACTGATCGAGGCCGCGGGTGCCCACCGGCTGCGGGCCGAAGCTGACGTGCCAATCGCCGATCTGGTAGCACTGCAGATAGGCGAAAGACCGGCCATCAAGGCTGACGATGAACTGCGCCAAATCAGGATGCTCGAGGTCGCCGCCGACGAACTCGAGCGTCTCGGGATCATGCCACCATTCGGCGACATGCGGCGCATCCAGCCAGCGCCAGATCAGCGGCATGTCGGCCGGGGTCATCGGGCGGAAGGTGTAGGTGAGGGTCATCTAGCAGCCATGGCGGTGCTGCGCTCCCTCTCCCGCTTGCGGGAGAGGGTCGGGGAGATGGTGCCTCCACAATGGGACAGCCCCCAAGAGGAGAAAGCCCTCACCCGCGCCTTCGGCGCGACCTCTCCCGCAAGCGGGAGAGATTACAGCCAGTCCGGAGCGCCTCCATGGATTCACAGGTCGCCCCTACCCGGTTGCCAGGCTTTCGATGGTCAAATTGCGGTTGGTGTAGACGCAGATGTCGGCGGCGATGTCCATGGAGCGGCGGACGATGGTCTCGGCGTCCTTGTCGGTGTCGAGCAGGGCCCGTGCCGCCGCCAGCGCGTAATTGCCGCCGGAGCCGATCGCCATCACGCCGGCCTCGGGCTCCAGCACGTCGCCGGTGCCGGTCAGCACCAGGGAGACGTCCTTGTCGGCCACGATCATCATGGCCTCCAGCCGCCGTAAATAGCGGTCGGTGCGCCAGTCCTTGGCCAGCTCCACCGCGGCCCGGGTCAGCTGCCCCGGATATTGCTCGAGTTTGGCTTCCAGCCGCTCAAACAGGGTGAAGGCGTCGGCGGTCGCGCCGGCAAAACCGCCGATCACGTCGCCCTTGCCCAGCTTTCGGACCTTCTTGGCGTTGGACTTGATCACGGTCTGGCCGATCGAGACCTGGCCGTCGCCGCCGACCACCACCTTGCCGCCCTTGCGGACCGTCAAAATCGTGGTGCCGTGCCAGCCCGGCGAGCTGTTTTGGGAATCCTGCATGAAGTACCTCGTTGTCCGCCTGATTTAGGCGGTCGGGGCCAACGGGACAACTGGCGCACAACGGGCCGTTCCGGGCCGAATTTCACTCACCATAGGCAGAAGTAGAGGTCCCGCCAGCCGTTCCCGCAGTAGCGAAGGGGCCATTTGACTGTTAATAGACTGGCGTTTTCCGGCCAAACCCCAGCGAAAGCCTTCAATGCGCACCGCGACGATCAAGCGCAAGACCAAGGAAACCGACATCGAGGTCACCGTGAACCTCGATGGCACCGGCGTGGCCAATATCGCGACCGGCATCGGCTTTTTCGACCATATGCTCGATCTCCTCGCCCGCCACTCCCGCATCGACCTTACGGTCAAGGCGGTGGGCGATCTGCACATTGATTATCACCATACCACCGAAGACACCGGCATCGCGCTCGGCCAGGCGGTCAGGCAGGCGCTCGGCAACATGGCGGGCATCACCCGCTATGCCGGCGTGCACATGCCCATGGACGAGACGCTGTCGCGCGTGGTCATCGATATCTCGGGCCGCCCGTTCCTGGTGTTCAAGGCCAACTTCCCCCGCGACAAGATCGGTGAGTTCGACACCGAGCTGGTCCGCGAATGGTTCCAGGCCTTCGCCATGAACGCCGGCGTGACTCTCCACGTCGAGACCCTATATGGCGATAACAGCCACCATATCGCCGAGTCCTGCTTCAAGGGTCTGGCGCGGGCGCTGCGCACCGCGGTCGCGATCGATCCGAAAGCGGCGGGAGAAATCCCGTCCACCAAGGGCTCGCTCGGCGGCTGAGGTCTTTCGGCCCGCGGCGCGCGCCGCTTGCGGTATTACTGATTCCTAGGAACGGGGCATCACCATGCCTGTCTACACAGTTCATGCTCCCTCCCCTGCCGGAGCCGATCTGCGCGCGACCGACAAGTTCGTGTTCGTGCGTGACGGTTTCCATGTCAAAGCGATGATCTTCGGTCCGTTCTGGCTGCTGTGGCATCGGCTGTGGCTGGTGCTGATCGGCTATCTGATCTTCGTGGCGGCGTTCAATGCGGGGCTGTCCAGCCTCGGTGTTGGACGCGGCCCGATCTTCTTGGCCGATCTCATCGTTGCGCTGCTGGTGGGATTCGAGGCCTCGAGCCTGCGTCGCTGGACGCTGTCGCGCGGCAAATGGCGGCAGCTCGACGTGGTGATTGGCGACAACGAGGACACAGCCGAGCGCCGCTTTTTCGAGCGCTGGAGCCAGAAACAGCACGGCATCGTCAACGATCAATGGGCCGTCGATCGCGGCGGCCCGCCGCCGACCCGCACTGTGCCGGGTCAGCAATTCTCGAATCCGCCGCCCATTCCGGCCGGGGGCATCATTGGATTGTTTCCAGAACCGGGAGGGTCAAGATGAGCGTCGCCATCATCGATTACGGTTCCGGCAACCTGCATTCCGCCGCCAAGGCCTTCGAGCGCGCCGCGCGCAGCCTCGAGATTCCGCAGAAGGTCTTCGTCACCAGCGATCCGGACCAGGCCTACGGCGCCGACCGTCTGGTGCTGCCCGGCGTCGGCGCCTTCGCCGACTGCCGCCGCGGGCTGGACGCCGTCAACGGCATGGTCGAGGCGATCACCGAAGCGGTGCGCGTCAAGGCGCGGCCCTTTTTCGGCATCTGCGTCGGCATGCAATTGATGGCGAGCCGCGGCAAGGAACATGTCATCACCGAAGGCCTGGGCTGGATCGGCGGCGACGTCGAGAAGATCACGCCGCGCGACGAGAGCCTGAAGATCCCGCACATGGGCTGGAATACGCTCGAGGTGCTGCAGGAGCATCCGGTGCTGAACAAGCTGCCGCTCGGCCCCAAGGGCCAGCACGCCTATTTCGTGCACTCCTACCACCTCAACCCCGCCAGCGAGGCGGACGTGCTCGCGCGGGCCGATTACGGCGGGCCTGTCACCGCGATCGTCGGCAAGGACACCGCCATCGGCACGCAGTTTCACCCCGAGAAGAGCCAGCGTTTCGGTCTCGCTCTGATCTCGAACTTTCTGCGATGGAAACCGTGATGGATTCGACGGCTTTCATCTCGTCATTGCGAACGCAGCGAAGCAATCCAGCGTCTTTCCGCGCCGGCAGTCTGGATTGCTTCGCTGCGCTCGCAATGACGGAGTGCTTAGCTGACAAGTCCGTCCCCATGACGGGGACGAGAGCAGGTACGACATGATTCTCTTCCCCGCGATCGACCTCAAGAACGGCCAGTGCGTGCGCCTCGAGCAAGGCGACATGGCGCGCGCGACCGTGTTCAACCTCAATCCTGCAGCGCAGGCGCAGAGCTTTGCCGAGCAGGGTTTTGAGTATCTCCACGTCGTCGACCTCGACGGTGCCTTTGCCGGCAGGCCGGTGAATGCCGAGGCTGTCGAGGCGATGCTGAAGACGATCAAGATCCCGGTGCAGCTCGGCGGCGGCATTCGCGATCTCAAAACCGTCGAAGCATGGCTCGCCAAGGGCATCACCCGTGTCATCATCGGCACCGCCGCGGTGCGCGATCCGGAGCTGGTGAAAGCTGCCGCGAAAAAATTTCCCGGCCGCGTCGCGGTCGGGCTCGATGCGCGTGACGGCAAGGTCGCGGTCGAAGGCTGGGCGGAGACTTCGCAGGTGACGGTGCTCGAGATCGCGCAGCGCTTCGAGGACGCCGGCGTTGCCGCCATCATCTTCACCGACATCGCGCGCGACGGCCTGCTCAAGGGCCTGAACCTGGATGCGACCATTGCTCTGGCCGACGCCATCTCGATTCCCGTGATCGCCTCCGGCGGTCTCGCCTCGATCGAGGACGTCAAGGCGATGCTGACGCCGCGGGCATCGAGGCTCGCCGGCGCGATCGCGGGGCGCGCGCTTTACGATGGCCGACTCGATCCCGCCGCCGCCCTCACTCTGATCCGCAGCGCACGCGCGCCTGGGAGCTGACACATGTTCAAGGTGCGCGTGATCCCCTGCCTCGACGTCAAGGACGGCCGAGTCGTCAAGGGCGTCAACTTCGTCGATCTCAGGGATGCCGGCGACCCCGTCGAAGCCGCGATCGCCTATGACGCGGCCGGCGCCGACGAGCTCACTTTCCTCGACATCACCGCGACCCACGAGAATCGCGGCATCATGCTGGACGTCGTCCGCCGCACCGCGGAGGCCTGCTTCATGCCTGTCACCGTCGGCGGCGGCGTGCGCGAGGTCAACGACATCAAGACGCTGCTGCGCGCCGGCGCCGACAAGGTCTCGATCAATAGCGCGGCGGTGTCGCGGCGCGAGTTCGTCAAGGAAGCGGCCGAGAAATTCGGCGAGCAGTGCGTTGTGGTTGCGATCGATGCCAAACGGGTGAAGCGCCCGGGCGGCGACCGCTGGGAAATCTTCACCCACGGCGGCCGCAATTCGACCGGTATCGACGCCATCGAATACGCACAGGAAGTCGTCGCGCTCGGCGCCGGTGAGATCCTGCTGACCTCGATGGATCGCGATGGCACGAGGCAGGGATTCGACATCCCGCTGACCCGGGCGATCGCCGACAGCGTTCCCGTTCCGGTGATCGCATCGGGCGGCGTCGGCAATCTCGACCACCTCGTCGACGGTATCCGCGACGGACACGCCACAGCTGTGCTCGCCGCCTCGATCTTCCATTTCGGGGAATTCACCATCCGCGAAGCCAAGGAGCACATGGCCCGGCGCGGACTGGCGATGCGCCTCGATGCCTGACGACTCCCGTTCGCAAAAGTGCTACATGAGGCGACGGGGAATGGCCTCCGTGGCCAAGTCTGTTGCCAAGCGTGTTTCCGAGTAATTCCGATGCCGCGTTTCACGATCCACGATCTGGCCGAGACCATTGACGCCCGCGCCGCCGCCGGTGGCGAAGCGTCCTATACCCGCAAGCTCCTGGACAAGGGCGCCGAGCATTGCGCCAAGAAGTTCGGCGAGGAAGCAGTCGAAACCGTAATCGCAGCAGTC
This sequence comes from Bradyrhizobium sp. SHOUNA76, assembly GCF_023006445.1. Classification (NCBI taxonomy): domain Bacteria; kingdom Pseudomonadati; phylum Pseudomonadota; class Alphaproteobacteria; order Hyphomicrobiales; family Nitrobacteraceae; genus Bradyrhizobium; species Bradyrhizobium sp. SHOUNA76. Next base: position 6,005 of record NZ_JALBHA010000110.1, on the reverse strand, counting down.
GAAAACGATCGCGCGCATCTGATCGCCGAAAGCGCCGACCTGCTCTACCATTTCCTTGTGTTGCTCAAGGCACGCGGCGTAAAGCTGGAAGAGGTCGAGGCGATGCTCGAGAAGCGAACGACGATGTCGGGCTTGGAAGAGAAGGCGTCGCGCAAGGGCGGTAACTAGTCGAGTGGAGAGGTCGCGTCATGGATATCCGCGCACCCGAGCAGCAGTATAATCCGTACCGCGTCTATACGCGCGAAGAATGGTCGCGGCTGCGCGACGACACGCCGATGACGCTGGAGCCGGGCGAGTTCGACCGGCTGCGCTCGCTGCACGACCGCTTGGACTTGCAGGAGGTCGAGGACATCTATCTTCCGTTGTCGCGCCTGCTCTCGATCTATGTCGACGCGATGCAGCGCCTGTATTACGCCGAGCGCCAATTCCTCGACATCCGCGACCGCAAGGTGCCTTATATCATCGGTGTCGCCGGATCGGTCGCGGTCGGAAAATCCACCACGGCCCGCGTGCTTCAGGCGCTGCTGGCCCGCTGGTCGCCCCGGCCGAAGGTCGAACTGATCACGACCGACGGATTTCTCTATCCCAACGCGGTGCTCGAGCGGCAGGGCATCATGCAGAAGAAGGGCTTTCCGGAAAGCTACGACCTGCCGCTGCTGCTCAGCTTCCTCTCCGACATCAAATCCGGCCGCCGCCACGTGCGCGCTCCGGTCTATTCGCATCTGACCTACGACATCGTGCCGAGCCAGTGGGCCGAGGTCGATCAGCCCGACATCCTGATCGTCGAGGGCGTCAACGTGCTGCAGACCGGCAAGCTGCCGCGCGATGGCAAGGCGGTGCCCGTCGTCTCCGACTTCTTCGATTTCTCGGTTTATATTGACGCCGACGAAGCGGCGCTGCGGCAATGGTACATCAAGCGCTTCCTGGCGCTGCGTGACACCGCGTTCACCAACCCGAAATCCTATTTCAACCGCTACGCGCTGCTGTCGGACGAGGAAGCCACCGCCACGGCGATCGCGATCTGGGAGCGCACCAACCTCGCCAATCTCGAGGACAACATTCTGCCGACCCGCCCCCGCGCGACGCTGATCCTGAAGAAGGGCGCCGACCACACGGTGGAGAGCGTGGCGCTGCGAAGGCTGTAGCCGCGGCGGTCGGTGGACGGCCTTCAAAATTTCAGACTGAGTGTCTTTTGTTGCAGACCGACCAAGGGTATTCCGTTATGGAATCCGAAAACGCTGATGGCCCATGGTTGATCGTCTCAGAAACGCCGCCGAGCATCTCGAAGCACCGACCTGCCCGGATTGCCATATCGAGATGAGGTGGTACCGATCCGAACTGCTCGCGGACGAGCCGGTCCCGATCATCGCGCATCTCTTCGTCTGCCCGCATTGCAAACGCGCGGCCCAGGCCGACACCATATTCAAGGCCGCCCAAGTCCCACCTGAGAAACTTTCTGCGCCGCGCTTTCTCGCTCATGCCCCATGAGGGGTCGCCGCTCCTGCAAAGCCATTATCCTCCGCCGATCCAGGCGAAGGTATAATCGTAGGTTGGCCGGGAACTATGTCTGCTGGAGAGCCGTTGAGCTAGGCAGGCCATCCCACGAGCACCTTCAGGACAGAAATGAGCCAAACGCCACTCGACGAGATCGGGGACGGCCGCCGCCTTGAATTGCTCGTCAACGCGATCGTCGATTACGCCATCTTCATTCTCGACATCGACGGCACCGTGAGAAGCTGGAACGCGGGGGCCGAGCGTCTCAAGGGATATTCCGCCAGCGAGATCGTCGGCAAACCGTTTTCAGTGTTCTACACGCCTGAGGACCGCGCGGCGGGTTTGCCCGGGAAGGCGCTGGCGACGGCGCGTGAGACGGGACGCTTCAATTCCGAAGGATGGCGCGTCCGCAAGGATGGCAGCAGGTTTTGGGCGCTCGTCGTGCTCGATGCCATCAAGGACGAGCAGGGTCGGTTGATCGGCTTCGCCAAGGTGACGCGTGACATCACCGAACGTCAGCAGGCCCATCTCGATCTGTTGGAGAGCGAGCGACGCTACCGCCGATTGATCGAGGCCGTCATTGACTATGCCATCTTCCAGCTCGACCGCGAGGGCAACGTGGCGAGCTGGAATCCCGGCGCCGAGCGCATCAAGGGCTACGCACCGAATGAGATCATCGGGCGCCACTTCAGCCAGTTCTATACGCCCGAAGATCTCGAAATCGGAGTTCCGAAACGCGCCCTGGCGGAAGCTGCCGAGCACGGCCGCTTCGAGGCTGAAGGCTGGCGCATGCGCAAGGATGGGTCGCGCTTCTGGGCGTCGGTCGTCATCGATCGGATCGTCGACGAGGAAGGCCACATCGTCGGCTTTGCAAAGGTCACCCGCGATCTCACCGAGCGCAAGCATGCTCAGGACGAGCTCAAGCAGGTCCAGGAGCAGCTGGTTGCGTCTCAGAAGCTCGAAGCCGTCGGGCAGCTCAGTGGTGGCATCGCGCACGACTTCAACAATCTGCTCATGATCGTGCTTGGGAATATCGAAACCGCCGAGCGCAATGCCCGCCACTTGGCCGGCAGCAGCAATCTGCAGCGCTCTTTAGCGCATGCCAAGCGTGGCGCCCAGAGAGCTGCGGCGCTCACCAGCCGTCTCCTGGCTTTCTCCCGCCGGCAGGCGCTCGATCCGAAACCGATCAACGTCAACAACTTCCTCAACGGCGTGCAGGAATTTCTCCAGCGCACACTGGGCGAGCGCGTTGAGGTCGAGGCGGTCGGGAGCGCCGGTCTCTGGCAAATCGAGGCCGATGCCAATCATCTCGAATCGGCCATCATCAATCTCGCGATCAACGCCCGCGACGCCATGCCGGAAGGCGGCAAGCTCACGGTCGAGGCCGTGAACGTCGCGGCCGACGATGATTACAGCCGGCTCAATCCCGAGCTGTCTCCCGGCCAATACGTCGCCATCTGTGTGACCGACACCGGAAGCGGAATGGCCGCGGACGTCGTCGACCACGCCTTCGAGCCGTTCTTCACGACCAAGGAGCCGGGCCACGGGACCGGGCTCGGACTCAGTCAGGTCTACGGCTTCGTCAAGCAGTCCGGCGGGCATGTGAAAATCTATAGCGAGATCGGCCACGGTACGAGCATCAAGATGTATTTCCCGCGCTACCACGGCGCGCTCCAGGCGGCCGTGAGCGAGCCGGACGATGTCTTGCCTGAAGGAGAAAAGGTCGAGACCATTCTCGTTGTTGAAGATGACGCCGACCTCAGGGCCTACGTGTCCGATGTGCTGCGCGATCTGAACTACCGCGTCGTTTCTGCCCCGAGTGCCCAGGGAGCGCTGACGATCCTGTTGCAGGAGGAGCCCAAGGTGAGCCTGCTTCTCACCGATGTCGTCATGCCCGGAATCAATGGGCGTGAACTCGGGAGACGCGCGCAGCAGATCCGGCCGGGATTGAAGATCCTCTACATGACCGGCTATTCCAGGAATGCCGTGGTCCATCAGGGACGGCTCGATGAAGGCGTGGACCTGCTCGAAAAGCCGATTTCCCAGGCAAAGCTGGCGCTGCGCGTGCGCGAGGTACTGGACCGACCGCTTAAGGAATGAAGGTCACTCCTTGACGTCCCGCCGCGCCTTCGAGGTCACGAAGATGCGCCACGCCGTCAGGAACATTGCGGCGACGAGTGGGCCGATGACGAAGCCGTTCGCTCCTAAAACCGCAAGGCCGCCCAGGGTGGCAAGCAGCACGACATAGCTCGGCATTTGGATCGACTGGCCGACCAGGATCGGGCGGAGAAAATTGTCGGCAAGACCGATCACGAAGGTCCCGAAAGCGAGCAGGATGATGCCCTTCGTGACCGAGCCGGCCACGAGCAAGTAGATTGCGACCGGAACCCAGACCAGCGCGGAGCCGAGCACAGGCAGAAGCGAAAGCAGCGCCATGACGGCACCCGCGAGCAAAGGCGCAGTCAGGCCGAGCAGCCAGAAGATCACCCCGCCAAGCGCTCCCTGGATCAGGGCAACCAATATGATCCCTTTGATCGTCCCGCGAACCGCCAGGGTGAAGGCATCCAGGACCTCGGCGGTCTGGCTCGGCCGCAGCGGCAGCGCATTGCGGATGCGTATGTTGAGCTCGTCACCATCGCGCAGGAAAAAGAACAGCAGGTACAGCATCACGAGCAAGCTTGCGACGAATTCCAATGTCAGCTGACCGAAGTTGATCGCATGGCCGGCCAGCTGCTGGCCGGCCGGGACGACCAGGCTCGACAGGCGCTCCTTCAGGGCCGAGAAATCGATGCCGGCCAGGCGATCCGAGAGCGAAGCAGCCCAGTCGGGCAGCGCGGATTTCAGCTGCTGCAGGGGATGAGCCAGATTGATCTCCCCGGACTGAACGCGCTGATACAGCTCGCCTCCCTGGTCGACGAGCGAAGCGATGATGACCCCGACGGGGATCAGGACCATGACGACCACGGCGACGACGGTGGAAAGTGCGGCAACGTTGCGCCATTTCGGGAACATTTCTACGCAACGTCGATAGAGCGGCGCGAAAATGATCGCGAGCAGCGTGGCCCACAACAATGCGCCAGAGAATGGCCAAAGCAGCCAGCCGAACGCGACGGAGATCACGCCAAGCCAGACGAGGAATGAGCGGTCTTCCGATGTTCTCACGTGTCGCCGGCCCTCCAGTCGCACCTCTCGGGACGTTGGTATCACAGGACTGTGGCGGAGCGGCAAGTCACGCCCGCCTCGGTCGCGACGGGGCGCCGAATTGGATCGGTCACTTGCCGGTGTTCGCAGCCCAATCGGCAATCTTGATGCGTCCCGCAAAGGTGGCGGGGCCAGAGCCACCGGCCTTGTAGACGAAGGCTTCGCCTTCCTGCACGTCGCCAGCCTCCTTGCCGAAGGCGTCTGCGATGTTGGTCTTGTGGGTGACCAGGAACGTGTTGGTGCCGGCTTTCGGAGGCGCGTCGACGAGCTGACGCACGGCCTGGCCGGCCTTTGCATTGGCGCCGGTCGGGTTTGCTATTCCCGATGCGCTGGCGTTGCTGCTGTCCGTCAACGCGTCAACCGGCTTGACCTCGCGGCCGGAGATCAGCTTGCCGGCCTCGACCGCGCGGTTCAGCCGGCTGGTGTAGACATCCCCGATCGGAACCGCGAGCTCCTTGACGGCCGCCCCGATCTGGCGCGCCATGTCCCTGCCCTTTTCGCTGAGCTGACGCTGGGCACTCATGTCGTCGAACTTGAAGGGGTAAACGTCCTTTTGGCTGTCGTCAGTGGCGGTGTGCCGAAAGATCAGGACAAAGCCGCCTTGCTTGAGCGAGGCGATGAGCTCCGGCGTATCGGCCGCGGCGTGGCGGGGCATTCCAGCGAGAAAAACAACGAATGCGAGGCGGCAAAGCACGTTCATGCGCAAAGTCCTTCGTTGCAAAACGCCCCCAGCTTATGGTGACGCGCAAGGCGGTCGATTTCAATTATCGACTGCTCGCCGCGATGAAGGTTCCCGCGAAATTCCGGGTCAGACGGCCAGCCGCCGTGATGCCGCCAGGCCAGCCAGCGCCTCTTCAAGCTTCTCCCGGTCGAGCGGCTTGATCAGAAATCCGTTCATGCCTGCCTCGAAGCAGGCATAGCGATCCTCCACCAGCGTGTTGGCGGTGAGCGCGAGGATCGGCGTGTGATGGCCGCCGGTGGCGGCCTCATGCGCGCGAATGCGTTTCGTCGCCTCGATGCCGTCGAGCTGCGGCATCTGGATATCCATCAGCACGAGATCATAGGGCGTGCCGGCCGATGAAGCGGCGAGCCATGATTCCAGCGCGGCCTCGCCGTGGACGGCGATGACGACGCGATGGCCGAGTTTCGTCAGCAGCGAGCGCATCAAGAGCGCGTTGATCTCGTTGTCCTCGGCGACGAGAATCGAAAAGCCCTTTGCTTGAGTCGCGCCGGTCGCTTCGGCCGGTGGTTCCGGCGCGAGATCGGGTGAGGCGACCTCCGGCGTCCGCCCGAGGCGCGCGGCGAGCGAG
>NZ_JALBHA010001109.1:0-559 GCF_023006445.1 Bradyrhizobium sp. SHOUNA76 | reverse complement strand
CGGAGGAAGCGATCAAGCTGTCGCCGTCCTCGACCTGGGCCTCGCAGGCGGTGCTCGGCTTCCGCTGCGCGCGCGGCGACTGGAGCGGCGCGCTTGCGATTCTCGATTCGAATCTGTCCGCGGGCCTGATCGACAAGCCGGCCTATCGCCGCCAGCGCGGTGTGCTGCTCACCGCACGGGCGCTGGAACTGCAAACCATGGACCGCGACGTCGCGCGCGAGAGCGTGATGGAAGCGATCAAGCTTGCGCCGACCCTGGTGCCAGCCGCGGTGCTTGCCGCAAAATTCGAGAGCGAGGCGCATCAGGTGCGCCGTGCCATGAAGCTGGTCGAGGTCGCCTGGCTTGCCAACCCGCACCCCGATCTCGCCGACGCCTATGCGCATGTGAAGCTCGGCGATACCGCCTGGCACCGCTTGCAGCGCGTCGAGATGCTTGCGGCCAAGACGCCTGCCGACAAGGCCGGCCATATCGAAGGCCAGCTCGCGATCGCGCGTGCCGCGATCGACGCCTCCGAGTTCGCCCGCGCGCGCGAGGTACTGGCGCCCTACGTCAGCGATCC
>NZ_JALBHA010001108.1:0-561 GCF_023006445.1 Bradyrhizobium sp. SHOUNA76 | reverse complement strand
GGCTCCACCACGGCGGAATCGATCACCGCCGGCGCCCGCGATGCGCAGAGCACGCTGATCGCGGCCTCGACCGAGACCGCCAACCAGATCAAGGCGCTGTCCTCCGACGTACAGCGTTCGCTGACGATGGCCGGCACCTCGACCGCCGAGATCCTCACCAGCGGCGCCCGTGAGGCCCAGAACACGCTGGTTGCTGGGTCCTCGGATGCGGCGGCCCAGGTCAAGTCGCTCGCGGCCGATGTGCAGCGCTCGCTCACGATGGCCGGCACTTCGACCGCGGAAACCATCACCGCTGGCGCTCGAGAAGCGCAGAACATGCTGGTGACGGCGTCCTCCGAGGCGGCGAACCAGGTCAAGTCGCTCTCGGCCGAAGTTCATCGTTCGCTCTCGCAGGTCGGCCAGTCCACCGCCGAGACCATCACCACCAGCGCCCGCGACGCCCAGAGCACCCTGCTCACGGTCTCGGCCGAACAGACCAGCCAGGTCCGTTCGCTCGCGGCCGAGATGCAGCGCGCGCTGGCAACCGCCGGCGGCGCCACCATCGAGGCGCTCACCAGCGGC
>NZ_JALBHA010001107.1:0-561 GCF_023006445.1 Bradyrhizobium sp. SHOUNA76 | reverse complement strand
CCGCATCGCCGCCGCCGTCGTCCTCGACGTGGATCAGCAGCGCGTCATCGTCGCCGGCGCGCCGCTCGATCCGCACCGAAATCTCGCGCGCCGCACCGTGACGCAGTGCGTTGGTCAGGCATTCCTGTGCCACGCGATAGGCCGTGGTGGCGGCCGGTCCGCGCACATCCGTCAGATCACCCCTGAGATCGAGCTGGATCGTTGGCCGCGCCGCGCTCTGCGAGCGCCAGCTGTCGACGAGATTGACGAGGCTCGCCTCGAGCCCGAGCTCCTCGGGCAGGGGATTGCGCAGGCGCTTCAGCGCATCGCGGAGCGAGGCCATCAGATGATGGGTGGCCTGCGAGATCATGCGCGCATCCTGGGCGATCCCGTTGTCCCTGTTTGCCCTCGCGCTCGCCGTTTCGATCGTGTTGGCGAAGGCGAGGATGGCGGAGAGATTCTGCCCGAACTCGTCGTGGAGTTCGCGGGCGAGGGCGCGGCGCTCGTCGTCGCGTATCTCGATCAGGCGCCGCGTCAGCGCGGCGCGCTGCTCGGTGGCTTCCTCCAGCCGGCCGCCCAGTT
>NZ_JALBHA010001106.1:0-562 GCF_023006445.1 Bradyrhizobium sp. SHOUNA76 | reverse complement strand
AACAGGAGTTCGGCCGCGACGAACCAGCCCGACGCTGCGAGCGCACCGAAGATGAAGCCGATCATGGCGAACATGCTCATCGCCGGCGGGAACGAGCGCCGCTGCGGCACGGTCGCCTCACCGATGACGCGAGCCGCCGAGGTGTTGAGCGTCTCCTGCTCCTCGGTCTCGCGCGAGCGCTTGAGGAAGGATTGATAGACGTCGCGGCTGGCGTCGGCCTCGCGCTCGAGCTCGCGCAGGCGTACGGCGGCCTGGCTGAGCTGCACGCTCTGCCGCTTCTGCGCTTCCAGCGCCCGGTTGAGCGAAGCTTCGAAGTCGCGGGCGCGGGTCAGATCGTTCTTGGCGGACTGGGCGAAGCGGTCGATCTCTTCGTTGATGGTGCGCTTGAGATCCTCGACCTGCTTCTCGGTCTGGCGCAGCGCCGGATGGCGCGGCCCGAGCTCGCCGGCCTGCTCCGCATATTTCTTGCGCGCGTCGGCATATTGCGCGCGCAGGTTCGCGATGGTCGGCGATTGCAGCGCCTCCGAATTCGCGCCGGCATCGGCCGCCGTGCGGCGGCTGG
>NZ_JALBHA010001105.1:0-563 GCF_023006445.1 Bradyrhizobium sp. SHOUNA76 | reverse complement strand
ACAGCTCGCCGCCATGGGCGAGTGCGATCGCGCGCGCGATCGACAGGCCGAGCCCGAAGCCGGTGGACTCGTCCATGGTGCGCGCGTCGTCGCCGCGCACGAACGGCTCCAGCATCTCCGGCTTGCGTGCATCCGAAATGCCGGGGCCGTCGTCCTCGACATCGATGACGAAATTGATGCCGGCTATGCCGAGGCGGATCGTCACCTCGGCGCCGAAGCGCACCGCGTTCTCGACGAGGTTGGTGACGCCGCGATGCAGATCGTCGGGCCGCGCGGCGGCGGTCGCGGACGCCGGCCCGTCATAATGCACGACATGGCCCATGTCGTCGAACTGGTCGGCGATGAGCTGGAGCGTGCACGCGATGTCGACCAGCGTCACGGCCTCGATGTTGCGGTCGTTGCGCAGCAGCGACAGCACCGAGGCAAGCTGTAGCGCCTTGTAGCCGCGCCCGAGATGGACGGCGGATCCAGTGCAGGCTGTCGCTCTCCTCGCCGCTTGCGGTGCCGGGTGCGAGCATTTCGATGCCGAGCCTGGGGAAGGCGCGCGCGAGATCGGCGACGAG
>NZ_JALBHA010001104.1:0-566 GCF_023006445.1 Bradyrhizobium sp. SHOUNA76 | reverse complement strand
CACGCGCAGGGCGGCGCGAAGCCGTGCGATCAGGCGGTCGGGATTGCCGCCGCGCGAGGAGAAGGGCAGGGCGTTGTGAGGCAGCGTGCCCGCCGCATCCACGGCCACGAAGGGAAGGTAGGGCGATTGGTCGGCGATCTTTCTCGAGAGCGCGGCCAAATGCGGCTCGTGTCCGCCCTGCATCGCAGCGAGAATCGCGGCTGGCTGCACCTCTTCGACCGCGCGCGCCGCGCTGGCCCAGTCGGTGTCGACCACGGGAAACAGCCGCGCCTCGTCCAGCGCCCCGACGAAGGGCGGCCGCTCGGCATTGGACACAAACAGGATCGGGCCCGCCTGGGACATTCGGAAACTCTGATCACGCGACAGTTGCCGCGCAATCTAGATTGGCCGCATTAATGCGGCGTCAACGTACCAGGCGAAACTGCGCCTAGACCGGACCGGAGCGGTCGCGAAAAGCCTCGACCATCAGGGGGTTAAGGCCGAGCTCGCTGAGTGCCTCGCGGGCGCGGGCATTGTCCTGGGCGCGTCCGGCCAGCCTGTGGCCCGAAAGCCGGTCGGGCAGCGCG
>NZ_JALBHA010001103.1:0-568 GCF_023006445.1 Bradyrhizobium sp. SHOUNA76 | reverse complement strand
CGCTCCTCCTCGCGGGCAAAGCTCGCCTTCAGTCGCTCCTCGGCTTCGCGCACGCGCGTCACGAGCTGGCCGGCAAAGCTGTCGACCTGGTTCAACGCGCGGGCAAAGCGCCAGGTCAGCCCGGCGCCGATCGCGACCAGCATCGCCGAATAGGACAGGCGCGAGACGAAGATGCGATCGTTGCTCACGATCTCGAGGACGTTAAGCATGTCCTGGATCCAGCAGACCAGCACGATCGTCACCGCGCAGCCGATCGTGAAGCTCGCGGCGTCCTGCCGCCGCACCACTGCCGTTGCCGTGATGCAGGCCATCAGGACCAGGCAAATTCCGACCGTGGGGATGCCGAGCACCAGAAAGAGGATGCGCGGCAGTGGCGGGCCTCCGATCAGCCCGACCACGAACACGACGATTCCCGGCAGGAACAGCAGCGTGGCGTAGCGTGGCCAGCGCCAGCCGAAAAACAGCACGCCGAAGACGACGATCAGCGCACTCTCTGTCGGGGCGGACGCCAGCAGCACGGCGGCCAGCCGCGATGTGGCGGCCGGCGGCACCGGCGGGGGCGCGAACG
>NZ_JALBHA010001102.1:0-568 GCF_023006445.1 Bradyrhizobium sp. SHOUNA76 | reverse complement strand
GGTGGTCGAGACCGTCAGCAGGCCGTTGGCGTCGATCGTCGCCGTCAGGTTGTTGGCCTGAAGCTTCGTGTTGAGCTGATCGAGCGTCTTGACCGTGCCGTTGGTGCCGTCACCGAAGGTGGCGGTGACCGCCGTGCCGCCGTTGAAGGAGGAGAAGGTCAAGGTCTTGCCGGTGATGCCGCCGACGCCCGAGGTGCGCGCCGCGGTGAAGGCGGTCGAGGTACCGGTGTTGCCGGCGAAGCCGAGCGCATTCAACGCGTTGCCAGTGCCGGTGATCGACAGATCGGCATTGACGCCGGTCGACAGCTTGAGCTGGCCGGAGGCGTTGATCGACGAGTTGGTCTGGCCGGTGGCGGTCGCAAGCGTCGCGGTGCCGTTGGCATTGACCGTCGCGGTCTGCACGCCGGTGGCAAGGTCGATCGCCTTCAGCACGTCGTTGACCGTACCGCCCTGCAGATAGACCGTCGAGTTACCGGCGCCGTCCGTGAGAACGTTGCCGCTCGCACCGAAGCCGCTCGCAACGCTCGGAGCACCGGTCGAACCCGGGATCGGCGCGTTCTTGAACGTG
>NZ_JALBHA010001101.1:0-569 GCF_023006445.1 Bradyrhizobium sp. SHOUNA76 | reverse complement strand
AGCCCGGCCTTCGGCTTCGCCGCGGCGCTCTCGGCGATTGCGGTGGTACTGCTCTCCGGCATCTTCGAACCTGCCCGCGCGCCGGCGCCGCGGCGCCATCCGTTCCAGGACATCCGCGAAGGCGCGGCCTTCGTGTTTCACCATCCGCTGCTGCGGCCGGTGTTCATCACCCAGTTCATCTTCAATACCGGCTGGTTCCTGCAGATCGCCGTGTTCGTGCCTTATGCGGTGCGTCATCTCGGCCTGACCGCCGCCGGCGTCGGCACGGTGCTGACCATGTACGGCGTCGGCATGGTGATCGGCGCGCTGCTCGCGACACGCGTGATGCAGCGCGTCGCGTTCGGCACCGTCGTCGGCCTCGGCCCGGTCACGGGCTTCGTTGCAGCCGTGGTGATGGCGCTGACGGTGCTGGTCCCCTCACCCTGGCTCGCGGCGTTGAGCTTCTTCCTGCTCGGCGTCGGGCCGATCCTGTGGGTGATCTCGACCACGACACTGCGCCAATCGGTGACGCCGCCGCGCCTCCTCGGCCGCGTCTCCGCCATCAACATCATGAGCTACGGCGCCCGTCC
>NZ_JALBHA010001100.1:0-569 GCF_023006445.1 Bradyrhizobium sp. SHOUNA76 | reverse complement strand
CGCTCTGCTTCGGCCGCAGCGACACGAAGCGCACGCCCGTCACCGCCATCCGCGCGGTCCAGCGCGGCACGATCGCGACCCCAAGCTTCGTTGCGACAAGATTGATGATGGTTTGCTTCTCATCAGCAACCTGCACCATGCGCGGCGTCAACCCGGCCTGTTCGAACAACTTCATCGTGAGGTCGTGGCTGTGAGGCCGCGAGCGGCGGTCCGGTACCAGCATCGCCTCTTCGGCGATCTCGGCCAGCGTGATCGACGTCCTCTTGGCCAGCGCATGCCGCTGCGGGAATGCCACGATCGCGGTTTCCTGGAGCAGATCGCGGAATTCGAGCCGCTTGTCCGCACTGGCGGGCGGACGAACAAAGGCGAGATCGAGCGCGCCGGTCAAAATCTTTGGCAGCAGCCGGACGGTCTTGTCCTCGAGAAGCTGCACCGCGATGTCGGGATGTTTTGCGCGGAAGTCGCGCAAGAGCGCCGGCAACAGCCCGGCCGCGGCACTGTCGATGGCGCCGACCCGGAGTTTTCGAGCAGCCCCCGCGCGCGAGCGATTGCGCAGATTGCTCGCGACC
>NZ_JALBHA010000010.1:0-51618 GCF_023006445.1 Bradyrhizobium sp. SHOUNA76 | reverse complement strand
CGCCCCGACCCTCTCAAGCCCCAGCACCTCGCCCCAGATCCGCGCCAGCACCTCCTCCGTTGCACTCCGCGGTGCCACATACGACCCACGAACCATCGAACCGCCGACGGACGGCAACGCCTTGCGGTCGATCTTGCCGTTCGGTGTCAGTGGCAGCGCCTCCAGCACCATGAAGGCCGACGGCACCATGTAGTCGGGAAGCCGCAGCTTCAGATGTTCGCGCAGCTCGCCTGTCTCCAGCGCCGCTCCATCGGCCGCCGTCACATAGGCCACCAGCCGCTTGTCGCCCGGGCTGTCCTCGCGTGCGATCACCACGGCGTCCTTCACGCCGTCATGGCGCAGCAGCGTCGCCTCGATCTCGCCGAGCTCGATGCGATGCCCCTGCACCTTCACCTGGAAGTCGCGACGGCCCAGGAACTCGATCTCGCCTCCGGGCAGCCAGCGCCCGAGGTCGCCCGTCCGGTACAGCCGCGCCCCATCGCCATACGGGCTCGGCACAAAACGCTCGGCCGTCCTGCCGCCATCGCGCCAGTACCCCAGCGCCACGCCGGCGCCGCCGATATAGAGCTCGCCGCTGACCCATTCCGGACATTCCTCACCGGCCTCGTTCAGCACGTGGAAGGTCTGGTTGAGCAGCGGACGGCCATAGGGAATGCTGACCCAGCCGGGATCCACCGCCGCGACCTCACGCCCGATCGACCAGATCGATGCTTCCGTCGCGCCGCCGAGACTGACCACCGCCGCGCTTCCGATGACGCTGCGCAGCCGGTCCGGCAGCGTCACCGCAATCCAGTCGCCACTGAGCATGACCAGCCGCAGCGGCAGCGATGCCTTCTCGCCGCTCTGCTGCAAATGCTCGAGCAGAAGCTCCATCAGCGCAGGGACCGAGTTCCAGACCGTCACTCCGTGCCGCGCGCACATCCGCACCCAATGCGCCGGATCAGGCCGCTTCGAAGCTTCCGGCACCACGATCGCGCCGCCGGCGGCGAGCGGGCCGAAGATGTCGTAGACTGACAGGTCGAAGCTCAGCGACGACAGCGCGAGCACCCGGTCTCCGGCTTCGATCGCCCAGCGGCGATTGATGTCCAGTACCGTGTTCACCGCGCCGCGATGATCGATCATCACCCCCTTGGGCAGACCGGTTGAGCCCGACGTGTAGATGACGTAGGCTAGATCGTTGGCAGAGCCCTCGATCTCGGACCAATCCTCCGGTCTCGCGTCCAGATCGCCAGCGGCCACGCAAAGGCGCTGCACGCCTTCGGGCAACGCCAACGCATCCTCCAGCCAGGACTGCGTCAGCACGAACCTGACCTCGCCACGTTGCAGCAGATGTGAGACCCGCTCCGGCGGCAGGCCCGGGTCGACCGGCAGATAGACCGCGCCCGCACGCAAGACGGCAAGCACCGCGACGATCTGCTCCCATCCCTTCTCCATGAGAACGCCGACGAGCTCGCCCGGACGCAGGCCGAGCGCGCAGAGCCGCGCCGCAATGTTGGCCGAGCCTTGCTCCAGCTCGCCATAGCTCAACTGCCGGGCCGGGCTGATCACCGCCGGCTGATCCCGCCGCCGCGCAACCTGCGACAGGAACAGCTCGTGCAGCCGCATCGGCGAAAACAGCGCCGCGGTCGCATTCACCTCCAGCCGGCCGGCCAGTTGCGCCGCCGGAACGAGATTGCGCGACACCGCCTGCCAGGCTCCCTCATCCTCCGACAATTGCCGCAGCCAGCCGCAATAGCTCTCGAACATGGCCGGCACAAAATCCGCAGGGAACAGTGCCGCGACCACGTCCCAGACGAAGTTCAGTCCGGTCTCGCTCTCGCTCACCTGATGATCCAGCGCCACCTGCGGCGTCTGCGAGATCTCGTCCACCAGCCGCATCGGCTCAGGGAATGCAGCATGATGGCCGGCAAGGCCCAGCGTGCTGGTGAACACGATCGGCATCAGCACACGGCCGCGGCCGATCCGGGCAAGCTCCCGCATCACCCGCACCCCGCTCACCCGGCTGTGGTCGAGGTCCGACCACAATTGTCCCTGCAGACGCCGCGCCCGCCGCTCAAACGTCTCCGGCGTTGCCAACGACACTTCCAGCAGGTTCACCGAGGTGAAGTCGCCGACGATCGCGTCGATCTCCGGATGATGTTCGCGACGATTGAACAGGGTCAGGTTGATCGTGAAGTGCAACTTACCGCCGAACGAGGCCAGCACGTCGGCGAATGCCGTCAGCAATATCGCCGACGGCGTCAGCCCGGCCTGCGCGCCGCGCGCCTTCAACCGCTCCCATGACGGCGTCTCCAGCCGTCCCGACCACCGCCTGAACCGCGGCGCATCGCTCGAGGCGACCATCGGCAGCGGCGGTCCCTCCGGCAGCCGCGCCAGCCGTCCCTGCCAATAGGCCAGATCGCGCCGGTAGGCCTCGCCGGCTTCCGCCGCCTTCTGCGCCAACGCGCAGTCCCGGAACGAAAGCGTCAGCGCACGGTCTTGCTGAGCCGGATCCGCATAGAAGCGCACCAGGTCCTGCATGATCACCGACCTGCTTCCCGCATCCGTGATTAGCAGATCGATGCTGACGAACAGCCGCACCCGGCCGCCGTCCAGAAGGCACACGCCGATCTCGAACAGCGGCCAGCAGGTGCTGTCCAGCACCTGATGGGATAGCCGATCGCGCCAGCGCGCAAGCTCCGCCTCCGCCTCCGCCTCCGCCATGCCGCGGAGATCCGCCCTGCGCAGACAATAGGGCGGCACCCGCTCCAGCACCTGCTGCTCGCCATCCGGATGCACCACCATCCGCAGCATATCGTGCCGCTCGATCAGCCTGCGCAAGGCAAGCTCGAAGCGGTCGACATCGAGCCGCTCGAACTCGAACTCGCTGTAGCTGTGCGCCGCTCCACTCAGCGCGAAGCTCGACGTCCGCCCGATCCAGTAGGCCTGCTGCACGTCGGTCAGAGGAAACTTCTCGAACCTGCCCGCAGGATCCGTCGCGATTACCGCCGACACCACGCGCTGCTCGTCCGGCACCGCGACGATCTGCTCCGCCAGACCCGAAAGCACCGGTGTCTCGAACAGGGTTCGCAGCGGCAGCTCGACGCCGAACGCCTCGTTCAGCCGCGCCGACATCCGCATCGCCAGCAGCGAGTGCCCGCCGAGCTCGAAGAAGTTGTCCTGCGCCCCGACCCTCTCAAGCCCCAGCACCTCGCCCCAGATCCGCGCCAGCACCTCCTCCGTTGCACTCCGCGGTGCCACATACGACCCACGAACCATCGAACCGCCGACGGAGGACACACCGCCCGTTCCAGCATCCCGCCCCGCGCGCGAGCCCGGGTCCCGGCTGCTCCATTGCATGACGGGCGAGAAGGCGCCCTCGAGGAACTTCGTCCGCGCCAATCGGCGCTGAACCTTACCGCTGCTCGTCTTCGGGATGGCGCCACCCGCGACCAGCAAAATCGAGCAGGGTGAGAGGCCATGTTCGCGCGCGATCCCCGTCCGGCACGCGTCGAGGCAATTCGACGTGTCCGCCTTCTTCCAGCCGCGCTTGAGTTCCTGGAGCACAACCAACTCCTCGCGGCCCTCGATCTCGACCGAGAACGCCGCACCGCCGTTCTTACGGAATTCGGGATGGGTCCTCTCGACCGTGAGCTCGATGTCCTGCGGGTAGTAATTGGTCCCGCGGATGATGATGAGATCCTTGATACGTCCGACGACGAACAGTTCGCCGCCATCCAGGAAACCAAGATCTCCCGTGCGCATGAAGCTGGCTCCCGGACAACCATCGAGCGGCCAGCCAAAGGTCAGCTTGGTCTCGTCCGGCCGCCGCCAGTAGCCCTTCGCAACGCTCGGACCGCTGACCCAGATCTCGCCGACACGGCCCTCGTGACAAGGCTGCAGCAAGTTGGGATCCACGATCGCGACCTGCTGCCCTTCGGTAATTTGGCCCGAAGACACCAAAGTCCGCTTCCGTCCCTCGGTCCAGGGCCGCGCGCAATTCTCCTTCTCCAGCGCGTCCTGGTTCCAATCACGTACGATTGGCCGTGCCTTCCTCGGGCGCATCGACACCATCAAGGTCGCCTCGGCGAGGCCGTAGCCGGGCAGGAAGCATTCCGGCGATAGTCCCAGGCGCGCGAAGCGCGTCAGAAATTGCTCAACCGTGCCGGACCGGATCGGCTCGGCGCCGCAAAACGCAATCTCCCATCTTTTTAGGTCGACGCCGGGCAGTTTTTCCGGATCTAACCTCTCGACGCACAAATCGTAGATGAAGTTTGGACCGCCGCTAATATTCACCTTGTAATCGGAGATCGCCCGGAACCAGTTCGCAGGCCGCGCGATGACCGCCGCTGGCGAAATGTTGATCACCGGCATCTCGCCGTAGACCGGAAGCACCGCGCCCCACATCAAGCCATTGTCGTGAAACAACGGAAGCCAGTTGAGCCCCACCATATCGCGCAGTCCACTGACCGATGCGCGTATCAGCATCGAAGCGTTGTGCAGCAGGTTGGCATGGCTGATTTCGACGCCCTTCGGAACGCTGGTCGATCCGGACGTATATTGAATGACCGCGGTGGTCTCTCCGTCCACAATATCGATGGTCTCGCTGCCGAGACTTTCATCGACATTCTCGACTAGTAGAACCTTGCACGAGCCTCCGAGGCTTCCTCGCACCAAGTCCAGCACTTTCATGTAGTTGACGGAGTCAGTCAGCACTGCGGCGATTTGGGCGTCACGAAACGTGAGGGCCAGCCTCGTTTCGGCAAATCCCATCCGCGCGAGGCTGAGCGGCACGACCGTCGAGCCCGCCGCAAGCGTTCCGAAGAACGCGCAAACGAAATGCTCCGCCTTCTGATAGACTAAGGCGACGCGTTGATGGCGTAGGCCGTTCTCCCGCAAGATCGACGCGACGCCACCCGCCTTTCGCAGCAACCTGCCGTTAGTGAACGTCGCATCCTCCGCGCCGGCGTCGTCGAGAAAACGGAATGCGACCCTCTCGGCCTCTTGCTCGGCGCGGCGGGCCAGAACTTCCTGTATCGTCCTAAACTCAGTCATTCCCAATCCGCGCCTGCTGCATCGTGGTGACCTTTCGAAGCCGCGCCTAGACTGCCTCGGGCGCTCGCGAGCGACGAGCCCCCGTAACTGCGCCTCTGACCTCGAGCCGTGGCGCACGTCCCCGCTCGAGGAACAGGATCCGATCCGCCACGTCGAAATACCGGTCGTCGTGCGAGATCACGACGACGAGCTTCCCGGCGTCGCGCAACTCGACGAGAAACTCCCGATAGAACTTCTCCTTGAAAAGCGGATCCTGATCTGCAGCCCACTCGTCCAGCAACACGATGGGACGGTCATCGACCCAAGCGCTAAGCAACGCAAGGCGCTTGCGCTCACCGGAGGAAAAGCCCTTCGTCCGCGAGAAGCGCAGATCACCGATGCTAACGCGCTCGTTGATCTCCAGCCGCTGCAGCAACGTTTGCGCCATCGCGGCGGCGCCGTCAGTCTGCCGGTCGGACACGCGATCAAAGACGACGAAGTCGCTGAAGATCGTCGACACCTGACGCTGATACCACTCCCGCCGGCCATCATCGACGGCCTCGCCATCTACCACGAGCTCGCCGTCAGTCGGGACGTACAGGCCGGCCAGTATTTTCGCGAGCGTGGTCTTGCCGGTGCCGTTGCCGCCGACGACAAAGAGGATCTCGCCGCGCTGCAAGGTCAGGTCGATCGGTTCGAGCGTGAAGGTCTTGCCGAACTCGCCGGTGTAGGAATAGCGAATGTTGCGCAACTCGACGCACGCGGGCTGTACGTTCTGCGAATCCGTCGGCGCAGCGCCCCGGAGGCGCGCAACGGCTCGATCGTCGAGCTTCTGTCCGATCGCCTTGATCCGCGACCGCGCAACGTCGATATCGGCAAAATTCGGAAGCATCGCCACGGCTTCCCGCAGCGGCCCGACCATGTAGACCATGGCAAGGCCGTAGCCGACGACGTCAGTCGTCGACAGGCCGATTGCCCAAGGTGCGAACAAGGATACGCAGAGCGGAATGAAGAACAGGGCTTGGGTGATCGACAGCGCGTGGTTCGTATAACGCGTGTGAAGACACGCCATCTCCATTCCACTGGCTGATCCCGCGTTCAATCGTTCCAGCAATTCGACGCGGCGCAGTTCGCTGCCCTTGAGCTGCTTCATGCCGTTGACGACGAGGCTGCAGGCTTCGGAGACCTGGTCCCATATCTGCCGGCTCTTCTCGGTGCATGCATGAATTCGCCGGTGCAGATAGCGGTAGCAAACAGCTCCGATCACCAGGGCGGCCACAATCAGAACCAATCCGACCAGCGAAAGATAAGCGAGATAGGCCAGGCAACCGAGAAGAAACGAGAGATTTGACAACACCGTGATCTGGATCGGCAGCGCATCCGCGAGTCGCCTTGCGTCGAGCGTCATCGCGCTAATGATCCGCCTCGAGCCGATGGCCTCGATGTCGACGAGCGCAGCCTCCAGCACCCGGCGAGCCACCTGCTCCCTGATGTCGGCGATCGCCCGCTGCGAGATCTGCGTGACGAGCGCCCGCCAAATCGATCGACTAGTGAGCGACAGGGCGATGAAGAACAGCAGAAGTGCGAGTACGGTGCGCGTGGCATTTCCGTTCAGAGCGGTCATGACGACGACCATGACCGCCGTATTCGTCAATCCGCTGACGACACCGAAGAGAACTGCCAATGCGGACCGGCCGGTGAACCCGGCCTTCATGAGCGACCTCAGCTCGGTTTGATCGACGCATCTGGCAAATCTGCTTGAAGCCATCTCAAACATCCAATGTAAGGCAGATTCATTATCGGGTCGCGCAAAGCGCACGTTTGAGCTTAGTCCTGCTATTGCGATTAACACGGCACGCTGACCATAGCCTGACATGCAAATGGCGTACTGAAGCGTCACGCTGGCACGCGCGTACTGGGCGAGCGTTGCGACGCAGACGCATGTCGCACGAGCAAGCTCCGCGATATCGAACATCAGCAGAGAGACATGATATTCTGCTCGATCTTCAGCGATACAGTCGCCACGATGCGATTGCGGAATGCCTCGGCTTGAGCGGGCTCGCGGCCCGCATGCATCGGGCATGTCATCCCAGCAGGCCGAAGCTCAGGCTTCGATGCTACCGCTCTGATCAATCTGTCGCACTGAGAGCGAATTCACCGATGCAGGGCTCCTGCATGGGCGATTTCTCGATCACGGCAGCGAATTGACCGGAACTTCCACCACCGATCGCGCAAGGAGCAAGGTTCATCTCGGTTGCGACGAGATACATCGTCTGCAGTAGTACGCCGAGATTCTTCAGAACCAGGGCATATGCCATTGACTCGTAGACGATTTGCACGCGGGAAATCCGAGAGGTGATATTAAACAGTATCTGGGGATGCTCGCGCTGCCGCAACGCGCGCGATGCCATTTCGGACAGCACCATGGTCGCGCCTTCGTTCGTCTTCACCAGGTGCAGCGAATGCTGCTCCCTGTCGTATCGATAGAGGCCGGGACTAATTCCGTCGCAGGCTTCTATCAGCAGATACATGCAGAGGTCGTGGAATTCCCCGCCAGCCGGGAAGCGCGCATACTTTCGCCCGTCATCAACCGTGATGTAACTCGTTCTGTAGAGAAACTCGGAGAGCTCACCCTTGGTGATGGGGCGCCCCGGCATACGAATGCTCCTGCGCCCGTTCATCACATCATAGAAAGGGGTGGAGCGAACGGGGCCGGGAATATCGAGCTTGATCGGCACCGCCGCAACAAGGACTTCCGGCTCGTCGTCATGGTCGAGCGCTTCGTCGGATTGCGAAAAGCGAAGCGTAGGCCCGTACCCCCCACTTTGTCCCCCGAACCGACTTCGTGTGTGGAACAGAAGGTCGTGAAATTCCCATCGGCTCTCACACGATGCGGCGACGTCCATTCGGCGCACGAACTGTCCGTCGATCAGGCAGAGCATGACGTCCGTGAGCCAGCTCTGCCCCGGATCGACGGAGGCGCCGCTGTCCGAGGTCGTCCCCATCTTGAGAAGCCAGGCTGTCAGCTCGTCGTCGTAGCAACAAATTGAGGCGGAAGTCAGCGCTGATTCGAGCTGGACGGTGCGATCCACGAAACGCATGAACGTGGTGGGCGGCAACGCGTAGGCGCGCAGGCTACTGCGCGGTAGGAGCAGAGCGAAGTCGGACTTTGTCTTCCTTGATCTATATCGGGCGACGGGCTGCTCGCCCATCAAGATGATGTACTCGATGAACGAAGACAACAGCGAGAGCGTGTGCGCCGCGTGACGCAGCTCGGCGAAGTCTCCACCTGCCCGCTCGCGCAGTGATGACAGCGGCACACCGTCGATCAGGTCTGACCATGTAAAGGAGGCGGGCCAATTCGGGACCGTGATTGCAAACTGCCCCCCGCTTACGGTGACGCCTGCGTCATTTTCTCTGACATCGACCCCGGTCCGACACTTCGCCAGAACAGACATTAGAACTCCCCCGTTTTCCCGCAGAACCCGCCGTGTAGCTCACACCGTTCACCGCCGCGGCGTCGATGACGCCGCGGTCGGGCGCACGCTAGCGGCCGCCTGCAGCGAAATCGGTAGGTCGCGCTTCATAGGATGTCTTCTTGGAGAAGGTCGGCATCCGCCGGCCCGTCCAATCGGCCGTCCACGCCACGAGACGGCCGAGACTGACCTGTGGGTAGCCGAATTCGCGCATGGCCTGCGTCGTGTTGACCAGCCAGCCCATATCGGATTCCCGCCCCTCCAGGATCGGTTCGCGCCCCAGCAATTCTCCCATCCTGTGGGCGACTGCCCGCACGGAAACGGTCTCCGGCCCGCTGATGTTGATTACCGTTCCTGGCACCGAACAGCGCAGCAGGCAGCGCAGCGCCATCGAGGCAGCGTCGCCTTGCCAAATGACGTTCACATTGCCGGTGGTTAGGTCGATGGCTTCACCATTCAGGATCCGCACTGCAATGTCGTGCAGGACGCCGTAGCGCATGTCGATCGCGTAGTTCAGGCGAACGATGCAGTGCGGCGTTCCGGCTCTACGGCCGAAATGCTCGAAGATTCGCTCGCGTCCCACACATGAATTGGCATAGGTGCTCGCAGGCGGTTGGACCGGTGTCTGCTCGGTGGCACCGCCGCTATAGACCGACACGAAGGGATAGACGCAACCGGTCGAGAAACACACGATATTCGAGTGTGCGAAACGCTCGGCGATCAGGCTGGGGACGTAGGTGTTCATGGCCCACATCAGGGCCTCGTTGGGCCCCTGGCCGAATTTCTGAGGAGACAGACCCGCCATGAAGATCGCGTTCTCGGCGTCGGGCAGTCGCGCAACGGAGTCTCGATCGAGAAAGTCGCAAGATATGGTTTCGATGCCGTGTTGCTCGAGGTAGTCGCGGCTGCCGCCGTCGCGGAAGCGGGCGACCCCGATCACGCGCCTGCTCGGCGCGGCACGCTTGGCGAGCCGGGCAATCGTCGGGCCCAATTTCCCGCTGACACCGAGCAGGATGATGTCGCCTTTAATACGGTTGAGGTCTTCGACCAATGCCGCGTCGGGACGGGTCATCCGCTCATCGAGGTCCTCGACGTCGCTAAATTTATCCGGCCACTCGGTGCGTGTCTGCGTTTTCATGAAAGACCATCCTCGGATCCCGGATCGTTCAGGCGTTCAGCTCATGTGCCGGCATCTTCCTGTGGCACGGTCCGGTACGCTCGCCGATCAGATATCCGAGACCGCGCACGGTACGTATGTCCGAGGAAGAGCCGCCGTCCGCCAGCCGCTTGCGCAGCCGTGAGACGCTTGCCTCGATGGCGTTGGGCGTGAACTCGCGGTGACTCTCGAACAGCATCGTCTCGATCGTCTCGCGCGTCACGATGCGGCCCGATCTGCGCAACAGCACTTCGACGAGCGAGGTCTCGCGTCGTGACAGGGTGAGCGGCCTGCCGTCGATGCGAAGTTCGCGGGAGCCGGTATCGAACGACAAGTTCCCCGCTTTCAGTGTTAGATAGAGATCGTCGCGCGAGCGCCGAAGCAGCGCCCTGATGCGCGCCAGGAACTCGCCGTTGTCGAACGGCCTCGCCAGACAATCATCGGCGCCAGCATCCAGACACTTGATGAGCGTCTCGGTGGAGTGTAGCGCATTGAGCAGGAGGATCGGCACCTTACTTCCGTTCTTGCGGAGCGTTCGGAGCAGATCGAGACCGTCGCCATCGGGCAGCTGCTGATCGACGATCGTGAGGTTGTAGCTTGCGAGCTGGGCCGCCTCTTCGGCATCTCGACTGGTACCCACTACGTCGACGGCGTAGCCCGCATGACTGAGGAGACCGCCCACGGACGCCGTCGGCAAGCGAAAGCCTTCAGCGAACAACAATCGCATTACTAATCCTCCGCCTCTCATGCCCCCGAGGGCGTCGAACTTCGAACGACCTTGGATTGTATTATTATCGAATACTTCAAAGTTAGCGGATCGGCGCGAGGCTGAGAAGCTCTATATCCGAAGCGTCATTAACGCAAAAATTGAAGGCAATTCACATAGATCGAAGCGCTGCCTGCCTCACTGCCTCAAGCGAGTTTGAGCGCCGGCCACGAGGCGGATAGTGTCGCGGAATGCAGTTCGGGTTCGCGGAGTCCGCGAAATCCGCCATCGTCGCGCATTTACGCGCGCTAGCGGCCGGCCGTCAGCCGTTCGACGATGAACGGAATGCTCGCCGCCTGGAATGCGTCTGGATCGTCGAGCATGACGTTATGGCCGGCCCTTGCAATGGTTTGCAAGCGGGCACCGGCGATCTGTTCCCGCATCCTTTCAGCCAAAGACTTGCTCAGCACCGACGAGCGCGCGCCTCTCAATATCAGGGTAGGACACCGCACGGATCTCAATTGATCCCACGAGGTGTCGTCTGAATCGTCCTTCGCGCCGCTTCCATTGGCCAGCGCGGGATCCCGATTCAGTCGAAACGTCCCATCCGGCTGTCGCGTCATTGAATCGTCGGCGAGCCGTTGCAGAATTGCGCGGCTGGTCATCGGGCGGCTGGCCTCCAGAAACTTGGCGTATTCCGCCACACTGGCATAGTCGCGGCTCTCGCGCTTGAATTCGGCGAAGATGTGCTCCGACGCCTCGGGATCGAGCCTCAGCGAACAGTCGACGAGAATGAGTCCGACGATGCCCGGTCCTGCCGCGGCAGCGATCCGCAGCGCAACCTCGCCACCCATGGAATGTCCGACCAGCACGGCCCTCTCTGCGGGAAATGCCTTCATAGCGGCCCCTACGTCGTCGGCATAGGTCACCACATTGTAGCGCTCGGCAGGGTCCCATTGCGACCGCCCGTGGCCGCGAAGATCTGCCGCGAGCACCTGGCACGTGCCGGCCAGACGGTCCGCGAATTCAGGCCAGACGTGGAGGCCGTCGCCAAAACCGTGGATCAACACACACTGGTGGGAACCCTGCCCCCATTTACTGACCCGAAGCGTGATTTGATCCTCAGTCAGAAGGTGCGTGGATCGCATCGTCATTTACATATCCCATACGGCGTTGTAGTCGCTACATTCAGATATCAATCCATCTCTCCGCGCGGATTTTCTCGCGCGGCACGCGCCTTGCCAAGTCGCTTTTGCCAAGTCGCTTTGTGCGGTCGCTTGCGTGTCCTGCAGATGCGCGCCTAGGCTTGCGCGCCGATCAGCTTTCTGCCGCTCGAGAGCTTCTCGCGCAGGGCTTCCATCAGGAGATACATGACTGGCGTGGTGTAGAGCGTGACGAGCTGCGCCGCGATCAGTCCGCCCACCACCGTCACCCCGATGGGCTGACGCAATTCCGCGCCCGGACCAGTCCCGATCGCGAGCGGCAAAGCGCTGAAGGTCGAGACGAGCATCGTCATCAAGATCGGGCGGGCCCTCAGCCTGGCCGCCAGCGTAATGGCCTCGGTCGGCGAGAGTCCCCGGCTCCTTTGTGCGTCCAGCGCGAAATCGACCATCATGATAGCGTTCTTCATGACCATGCCGACCACGAGAATACAGGCGATCGACGAAATCGTCGTGAACTGCAGCCCGGTGACGCGCAAAGCCAAGAGCGCTCCGAACGCCGTCGGCGGCAGAACTGAGAGGATCGTGAGGGGATGTGCGTAGCTCTCATAGAGCATACCGAGCACGATGTAGATCGCGACGAGCGCCAGCGCGAACAGGACGGTCTGTCGTCCTCCCATCTTGGCGGCCTCACCCGCCTCGCCGCGAAATTCGGCCTTGACGTCTTCAGGCAGACGCGCGGCGAACTCGGCGGCCTTGATCGCGTCGATTGCGTCGCCGAGCGATACCTCCGGCCTGGTGTCGAACGATATGGTCTCGGACGGAAACTGCATGCTGTGGCGTACCCACATGCTGGCATGCGCCCTCCGCATCCGCGTCAGCGTCGAGAGCGGGACCTGCCCTGTCCGGCCTGGGACGAAGATCTGTTGAAAGACGGCAGGGTCGGTCTGGGCCTCGGGGTCGATTTCCAGAATCACCCGGGAAAAGTTCGACCGTAGATAAAGCGTGTTGATCTGCCGTTGGCTGAATGCATCGTTCAGCACGCTGTCGATCGTCGTCGGGGTCACGCCGTGATAGGCGGCGCGCAACCGGTCAACGGTGAGCCCCGCACCCAATCCCGAGGTCTCCCAGCTCCGGATCAAGTCCGTGAGCTGCGGCAGCGACCGCATGCGATCAAACATCTCGTTCGCGGCATCGAACACCTTGCTGCTGTTGGCTCCCCACAGCGTGTACTGGTAGCGAGCGGTTTGCGACTGGGTGCCGATGCTCAGATCCTGAAACGGTACGAAGATCGATCTGATGCCCTTGATCGAACTTGTGCTCACCTTCAGCCGCGCAATGACCTTCTGGATGTCCATCTTTCGCTGGTCGAGCGGCTTCAGCGCCACGATCATCGAGCCGAGGCTCAGTGCGCCACCATTCCCGTCGGCAATCCAGGAGCTAAGGCCGGCAACGGCCTCATCCTCCAGGACCCGATCAATCACGGCGCGCTGTTTCGCCTCCATGGCGGGGAACGAGATGTTCGGATCGGCCACCGTCCTGACAAACATCACGCCGGTGTCCTGGGTCGGCATGAAGGCGCGGGGCGTCATCATGTAAAGCCAGACGCTTGCCGCTGTCAGCAGCGCAATCGCCAGGAACACGACGCCGCGCCAGCGCAGGGCGAAATCTATCGAGCGTCCGTAGATCCGTCCCACCATCGCGCCAGGACCGCCGGACCGTGAGCGCCCCGGTTCACCGCCAAGCAGCCTGCTGCACAGCACCGGGGTCAGGCTCAGCGACACGAATGCCGAAGCCGCGATCGCGGCGACGAGTGCAACGCCGAACTCGCGAAGATAGCGCCCGACCACATCGGGCATGAACAGCAACGGAATCATAGCAGCCGCTAGCGCGGCGGTGATCGACACGATGGTGAATCCCATCTGCCGCGATCCAGCGAGCGCGGCCTGCATCGCACTCTCGCCGGCATCCATCCGGCGCATGATGTTTTCGATCACAATCACAGCGTCATCGACCACGAAGCCCACGGCGATGACGAGAGCCATCAGCGTGAGATTGTCGAGGCTGTATCCGTTGACACGCATTACGGCCAGGGTTGCCGCGAGGGCTACTGGAATTGTCAGCGTAGGAATGACGGCTGCCCAGATCTGCTTGAGGAAGATCGCAAGGACCAGGACAACGAGCACGATGGCGATCAGGATCGTCCGCTGCACCTCGCTGATCGACTCCCGGATCAGCGCGGTGCGGTCGTATACGGGATCGATCCGTACCGAAGGCGGCAGCAACGCCTTGATGCCCGGCAACAATTGCTTGATCGCGTCCACCGTCTCGACGACGTTGGCGTCGGACTGCTTGAAGACGTAGAGCACCACGCCCCGGTCGTGGTTGTACCAGCCTTCAACCTTTCGGTTGATGACGCTGTCGGAAACATCGGCGACGTCGCCAAGCCGGATCGGCGAGCCGTTGCGCCACGCCACGATCAGGTCGCGATACTCGGACGCTTTAAGCAGCTGGTCATTCGCCTCGACGGTGAGACTCTGGTTCTGGAACTCAACGGACCCCTTTGGCAGATTCTGCGTGGCGTTGACGATGCCCGCCCTGATCGCCTCCAGGGACAGGTTCATGTTCGCGGCCTGATTGGGGGAGACTTGGACCCGCACAGCGCTGTGCTCTGCGCCGTTGATGTTGACCCAGGCGACACCCGCCAGTTGCGACAGCTTCGGCGACACCACGCTATAAGCAAAATCGTAGAGCTGGCTCGGGGAAATTACGTCCGACGTCAGCGCGAGCGACATGACCGCGAACCCGGCCGGATTGGCCCGATAAAAGTAAGGCGGCCACGCATAGGCTTTGGGCATGTCGGGTGATGCCGCGTTGATCGCCGCCTGCACCGCCCCGGACGCCTCGTCGATGTTCTTCGACAGATCGAATTGAACGGTAATCTCGGTTGCGCCGACACCGCTCCAGGACGTCATCTCGACCACTCCGGGGATCAATCCGATCTGGCGTTCGAGGGGCTGGGCCAGCGACGAGCCGACGATCGACGGATTGCCGCCCGGCAACGGCGCATGGATCACAATGGTCGGCCGGTCAACATTGGGAAGGGACGCGATCGGCAGCCTGAGATAGGCAAAGGCTCCGACCAGCACGACGGCGACCATGGTCAGGGTCGTCGCAACCGGCCTGCCGATGAATGGTGCGGCGAGGTTCATTGGGCAGGCGCAAGCTTGGGCGATTTGGCGAACCGCCGTTGCAACGACGCGAAGGCCAGATAGATCACGGGCGTCGTATAGAGCGTCAAGAACTGCGAGACGATCAGGCCGCCGACGATGCAGATGCCCAACGGGCGGCGCAATTCCGAGCCGGTGCCGGCGCCGATCGCCAACGGAAGCGCCCCCAGCAGGGCTGCCATGGTGGTCATCATGATCGGCCGAAAGCGCAGGATGCAAGCCTGCCGGATCGCCTCGATCGAGGACATCCCCTCGGATCGTTCGGCTTCGATCGCAAAGTCGACCATCATGATGGCGTTCTTCTTCACGATGCCGATCAGCAGGATGATCCCGATCAGCGAGATCAGGTCCAACGCCTGTCCGGACCACATCAGCGCCAGCAAGGCTCCAACGCCCGCGGAGGGAAGCGTCGACAGGATCGTGATCGGATGAATGAAGCTCTCGTAGAGAATGCCGAGCACGATGTAGACGGTAATGATGGCCGCGAGAATGAGATAGATCTCGCTCGTCAAGGAGTCCGCAAACTCGGCGGCGGCGCCGACCAGGGTCGTCGTGATCGAGCCTGGCACACCGATTCGGTTCTTGGTGGTCCTGAGCGTCTCCACGGCCTCGCCGAGCGACACGCCAGGCGCTAAGTTGAAGGAGACCGTTGTCGACGGGAACAGGCCGCGGTGCATGACCGCCAGCGGCGCCCGTTTGCGTTCGAACCGCGCGAAGGCGGCGAGAGGCACCGACGGCTGCACGCTCGCGAACACCGCGCTGGTGTTGACGGCGGGGTTGAGAATCGCCTGCGGGACGTAGATCTTGGAAAGGATGTCAGGATCTGCGCGCATCGCCGGAATCACCTCGAGGACGACGTGGAACTGGGTCAAGGTCCCGAACACCGTCGCGATCTGCCGTTGCCCAAAGGCGTCGTAGAGCGTCTGGTCTACGTCGCTCATGACCACGCCGACGCGCGCCGCTGCATCGCGATCGACCACGATGGACAGCGATAACCCGTCGTCCTGCCGGTCGCTGGCCACATCGGCCAGTTCGGGGCGCTTGCGCAGTGCCTCCACCAGCCTGTCGCTCCATGTGCGCAGCTCGTCCTCATCGAGATCCTGCAGGACGTACTGGTATTGAGTGCGACTGACATGGGTGTCGATCTGGAGGTCCTGTGCCGGCTGCAGGTACAAGGCGATTCCAGGAATGGACTTGGCAGCCGCGCTGAGCCGCTGCGTAATCTCGGCGAGGCTTTCTCGCCGCAGGCCGGGGTCACCGATGTCGATATAGAGCCGACCACTGTTCAGCGTCGCGTTCACGGTCCCGACGCCCACAACGCTGTCGACGGCGCGGACCGCCGGATCGCGTTCGATCAGTTCGGCCAGTGCTCGCTGGCGGGAAGCCATCGCGGTGAACGAGATGTCCTGCTCGGCATCCGTGACGCCGATCAGGAGGCCGGTGTCCTGGAGCGGAATGAAGCCCTTGCTGACGGCGTTGTACAGCCATCCCGTGCCGACGATGGTGAGCAGCAGGGCTGCCATGGTGAGCGCTCGATGCCGCAGGACAACGTCGAGCCCGCGGACATATTGCCGCGCCATCGTATCAAAGACGCGCTCGCTCCAGCGGAATAGTAGGCCAAGCGGCTCGTCCGGTGCCTCGCGCCGCAGCAAGGTCGCGCACATCATCGGCGTCAGCGTCAGCGAGATCACGCAGGAAATCGCGATCGCAAACGACAATGTGACGGCGAATTCGCGGAACAGCCGGCCGATGATTCCCGGCATCAACAGCAGCGGGATGAAGACCGCGACGAGCGAAACGGTCAGTGAGACGATCGTGAATTCTATCTGGCGCGCGCCCTTGAGCGCCGCGTTCAGCGGCGTCTCCCCGGCCTCTATATAGCGGACGATGTTCTCGATCATGACAATCGCATCGTCGACGACGAATCCGGCGGCGACTGTCAGAGCCATCAGCGAGAGATTGTCGAGGCTGAAATCGAGCAGCGACATTACGCCGAAGGTGGCGACCAGCGAAACCGGAAGCGTCACGCTCGGAATGATGGTTGCCCACAACTTGCGCAGGAACAGGAAGATCACGAGAACCACCAGCCCGACCGTCAAAGCCAACGTGAACTGGACGTCGGCGATCGCGGCGCGGATTGTCACCGTCCGATCGGCCACGATCGAGACCTGGAGCCCTGGCGGCAGCAGCGCTCGCATGCGCGGAAGCAGACTGTTGATTGCATCGACCACCTGGATGGTGTTCGCGCCCGGCTGACGCCGGATCTCGAGCACGACCGCTTCCCGTCCCTGGAACCAGGCGGCCTGATTGGCGTCCTCGACACCTTCGAGAGCAATACCGATGTCGCGCAAATGAACGGGCCCGCCATTGCGGAAGGCGATGACCGAATCCCGGTATCCAGCCGCCGTGAAGAGCTGGCCGTTGAGATCGACCTGGAACGCCTGCATTGGGCCGTCGAGCGACCCCCTCGGCTGGTTCGAGGTCGTCGCGACGATGCCGCGCCGCACGTCCTCGAGCGAAAGTCCGAGACTCGCGACCTTCGCCGGATCAACCTGGAGACGGACCGCACGGGTCAGGCCGCCCTGAATCGTGACGGCACCGACTCCAGAGATTTGCGACAGCTTCTGGATGGCGATGGTCTGCGCATAATCGCTGATCGCCGGCAACGCGATCGTATCTGACGTCAGCGCCAGGATGAGGACAGGCGCATCGGCGGGGTTGACCTGCCGGTAAACCGGCGGCCCCGGCAGCAGTGCAACGGGAATCCAGCCAGACGCCGAGTTGATCGCAGCCTGAACGTCCTGCGCGGCGGAGTCTATGCGGCGGCTCAGGTCGAATTTCAGCGTGATCGTGCTCAACCCATATGCGCTGGCGGAGTCCATCGACTGCAGGCCGGAGATCACTCCGAAATAATGCTCCAGCGGCGCGGTGATCGACGACTCCACGACCCCAGGCGAGGCGCCGGGATAAGGCGTGGTGATCTGAATGGTCGGAAAGTCGACGTTCGGCAGCGGAGCGACCGGCAGATTTCTGTAACCGATCAGTCCGAGCAGGACGATTGCCAGGATCAGCAGGGTTGTGGCGATGGGCCTTCGGATAAAGATCTCTGACATGCGGCCTCAACTATTGTCAGTTTTCTTCGTCTCATCGATCTCGACCTTGGTGCCGTTCTCTAGGCCGTAATATCCGTCCACCACCACTTGCTGCCCCGGCGTCAATCCGCTCTCGACCAGGACCCGGCCGCGGGAGATTTGCCCCGCGGTGATGCCGACGGCCTTCACCGTATGGTCCTTCTGCACCATCCAGACAAAGTCACCGCGGGGCCCGTGACGCAGGCCGGCGAACGGGATCGTCATGGCATCGGGCTTATTGTCGACAGTGATGCGCCCGTTCACGAAGTCGCCGGGCCACAGCTTCGATCGCTTATTGGGAAAGGTCGCCTTGACCTTGATGGTGCCGGATGCCGGATCGACGTAATTGTCGACGATCTCTACCGTCCCCTGATCGAGCTCAGTCTGGTTGTCCTGCGCGAAGGCGGTCACGGAAGCGTCAACCCGGCCGATCTCGAGCTTAGTCTTCGCCAGCGCCCCGGCGGGAAGGGTGAAGATCACCGAGATCGGCTGCAACTGCACGATCACGGCGATCGGCTTTGCGTCGCTCGCGCGCACTACATTACCTTGGTCGATCAGGCGAATACCGATGCGCCCGCTAATCGGGGCGCGGATGGTGGTGTATTCGAGTTGCGACTTCGCGTACTCGATCAGGGCCTTGTCGTTTCTGACCTGCGCCCGGTTCTGTTCGACCAGTGCGCGTTGCTGGTCAACCTGCTGCTGGGTCGCGAAACTCTTCTGCAGGAGCGTGTCGTACCGCGTCATGTCGAGCAGCGCGCCGGCAAGAACGGCCTCGTCCTTCTGAAGCATCGCCAACTGCTGGTCGAGTTGTGCCTGAAACGGACGGGCATCGATAATCACCAGCGGATCGCCCTTAGCGACGTCCTGCCCCTCGTTGAACAACACCTGCACGATGTGGCCATCAACCCGGGTCGTGACCGCAACCGAATTGTAACCCTGCACCGTCCCGATGCCCGTCAGGAATATCTGGAAGTTCTCTTTCGCGACGGCGGCCACGCGGACTTGAGCCAGCGGTCGTTGCAGTGCTGTTGCGGCCGGCACGGCAAGCCACCGCGTCAGGCCGGCGCGCGACAGTAATGCCGCTAAGTCCCATCCCGCGTTTCTGAGAAAGAAGCCGCCAGTCAGGACGACCGCGGCGATCAGCAGGAGAACCGGAATGCCCCATCTGCGGCGGCGGCGGATTTGGGCGAGTTCTGAATTTTGAGAGATCGCGTCCAGGGTAGACTCCCAAATCTATGCACACGCTTCAGTCGTATCGTAACTTACCCACAATTCGCGAGCAAGCAGAGCGGCAAGGACATTGGCGAGCCGCATCTTTCGTTCAGATCGTTACCCGGCGTCAACGATAGCGGATTCCATGTCGCGCGATCCGACACGCGTCGATCCCGCCGGCTCGCCTCGGCTGTACTGCTCCGGCCATTGATGCACCGATCCCGATCCTTCGCAGAGGTCGTCGAGAATTTTCTGCACGTAGACGGCCTGGTCGAGCCGGGCGATCTCGTCCGACATACCACCGTCGAGTTCGTTGAGAATGCAGGTGAGCAGGCGACAGATCTTGCTGATGCCGAGTTCCTTCCGCGGAAGGTCCGTATCGTTGACCGCAAAGGCTGCGTGGGGGGTGAGGATGCCGGGCGCCGCGTCGAAACTCCAGATTTCCAGACTGTCGAAGTCCCACTGCGGTTCGTCGAATCTGAGCTCGGCGACATAGCGGATCGGCCCATTGCGCGCGCCGAAATACAGGATCACCCGCCGGTCACGACGGCTCCAGAGATAAGAGCAGGAGCCACTGACCAATGCCCTGTCCCCGAAATTCAGGGTCATGGAGACGGAGTCTGGGACCACGACACGGTCGCGGGTAAAGCCCGAGAGAATGGTCGCGGCGTTCACAACTGCGTAATCCGTGCCCACCTCGATACCCGCGACGTAGAGGACCAAGTCGAGCGGATGCGACAATTCGGAGAAGATTCCCATGGTCGGGCGAGCATCGTTGATTCGCTGCTTGGACCAGTTGAACAAGGCCCGCTTCATGCACAGGTCGTGACTCCTTATCCAGTGCCTGAGCCGGCTCACGACGGGGCTGTACCGCTCGACGAAATTCACCGCGACCGACATGTTCTCGAACTGATTGGCGATGATGTCGGCCTGGTCCAGTGTTTCCGCTATCGGCTTCTCGCAGACGATACGCTTAATCCGCGCGGCATGCTTGTGGAGCTTACGAAAGACGTCGAAGTGAGTCCGATCGCTGGTGCATATAAAGACGATATCGAACGAGTGGCGTTCGAGCACCTCATCCAGGCATATCGACCTCAGGACGCCATCGGACGAACCATGGACGAGTTTGCCCGGATCGATGTCGACGATGCACCGCACGTTGATGCGATTCCTGTAGCTGCCGAGCCGGCAAGCTTGGAGGAAGCGGCGACCGGACTCGCCAAATCCCACGATCAGAGCTGAATAGACGTCCACCATATCCCCCTTCCGGTGTGGGGCCCGCTGCACCGTGCCGGCGAGCTTACCGATTTCCAGCCGTTCATTCCCCTTGACCCGCCTCGCTAGACATGAAATGCGGCAAGCTTGTCCGCTGCGGCCGCCAATAAACGCTCGATGAACGTCGGGAGGACACGCTTGGCGCCCTTGGGCGGCAGCACCGCCTCGATCAGGACGAGCTTCTCACCGGCGGCCGCGGCGTCAAGCGCCACGCGCAATTGCTTGCGCGCCAGACATCGCACGTAGTCGATTTTGAACGTTCGCGCGACGCCCTCGAAGTCGATCGACATGCTGTTGCGCACCAGCTTTGGATACTCGTCGACAGCATCGAGCGGAATCAGATCGAACAGACCTGCGCCTGAATTGTTCAGGATCACGATGGCGCCCTTCAGGCGGTTGTGGATGCAGGCTTCCAGGGCGGACAGGTCGTGCAACGCCGCGAGGTCGCCGATCACCAGCAATCCCGGCTCGCCGCACGCGACGAGCTCACCGAGAAACGTGCCTATCGTGCCATCGATCCCTGACACACCGCGATTGGCCATGACGATCCGGCCGTCCGAGGTCGGACCGATCACAAAGTTCAAGAGGCGGATCGCCAGCGAATTGGCGACATGCAGCAGACGGAATCCGGTAGAGTTCGCCGTTTCCATCGCGACCTGCAATTCCGACCAGCCACTCGCGGTCACCTGCGCCTCCAGATGGTGGCGGATCGCCTCGGCTGCACCGAGCCAGCTCTCAGCCCATACTTTAGCGCCCGCCCCGAGCATGTCGCAGACGACTTGCATGGCCGCGTCGTCAGGGCAGATGAGCTGCTCGAAGTTGCGCGCGAGAAAATCGGCTTTGACCGGACGCCGGCCGATCCGGAGCACCCGCGCCGAACGTTGCAGGTAACTTTGCATCCTCTCGGAGACCGGCGCGGAACCAACCCGCACGATGAGGTCGGGCGCAGGCAATTGTGGCAGCAACGCGATGAAATCGCCGCAGGTCACGACCCCTGGAATTCCAAGTGACCGCGCCGAACCCGGTGCATCGGCGAGCACCGGGAATCCCGTCCGTTGCGCCAAAGTTCTGAGTTGCTCCTTCTCCAGACATAAATCCCATTCCGGCCCGCAAACGATCAGTCCTCGCAGGCTCGGGCGCGGGGCGAGCTTCTCCATAGCGGCATGCGCCTGCGCCGCCCCAGAACGTTCAAGCACGGAGGCATCGATGGTTCGCATCGCGAGGGCACGAGGCTGCTCGTTAGCCGGATCGATCCTGGGCGGCCCCGCTTCCGTCGAGCAGACCACGCCGATCAAGGGCACGTTGATCTGCACAGGACCACGGTTCGGGCCCGCCGCCACGAACTTGCGCAGATCCATCACGGCACTTTCCAGATCCTGCCGCGTCGCCGCCTCGTGGGTCGGATCGTCGAGATCGAGAACTGCCTTCAGCAGCGGCGCGCAAAACGCGACTTGCTCCGTGGTCTGCAGCAGGCCGGCACCGCGCAAACTCTTTGGTCGATCGCAAGTCAGCAACACCAGCGGAATGCCAACAGCCTCCGCCTCGGTCAGCGCCGGCACGATATTGGCGACCGCGCTTCCGGATGTCGTGCAGATCGCAACCGGGTTGCCCGTCAGCCGCGACAGTCCCAGCGCAAAGAAGGACGCACTGCGTTCGTCGGTCTGCACGAAGCGCCGCAGTCCATCCACTTCGCCGAGCGCGAAGACCATGGCGGCCGAACGGCCACCGGGACAGATCACGACGTCCCGGACTCCGAGCCGGAGGATCGCCGCCACAATCGTGCGGCACCACTCGACGTTCAGCGCGAGCGTCGTCCCGACAAGCGCAGGCCTTACCGTTTCAGGATGTCCTGAATCGGGCGAGGCAGCGGCGGAAGATGCGCCTCCCATCCTCGACCCCTCTCGGGTAACGGAAACTCCGGAATGCATCTGCGAACCTCATTCGTAAACTCGATTGCCATCTTGCCGCACTGGACCACCTGCGTCGAGACGAGCTGCCACATCGCATGCTTGAACTGCTCGCGATCGATCGCCCGTGCTGTCGTGATAATTCGGTCGGCAAGGTCCGGCGCATCGGCTCCGATCAGCGCGCCGCCGGCGCCGCATGACGACAGCAGATTGGCGATGCGCTCGTCGGTGGCGACCCCGATCAGCGGCTTGCCGGCCGGTGCGGCAGCCACGAGCGCGTGGAATCGCGAGCTGATGAGCAGCCCGGCCTCCCTCAGGATCGCCACGACAACGCCGATGGCATGGGTATGTCCAGAAACGATCTGGGCGGGACGATCGAGCCGGAGATTGAGATCCTCGCATGCGGTCGCGTCGATCGGCTCCATCGCAACAATCAGCGGACTGTACCCTTGTTCCTTCGCGATTCTGTTCACCGCCCGCGCAAGTCCCTCGATATAGGCAGTGTACTTCCGCTTGCGTGCATCGTCGTAGGTGTGGAAGAACATCCCGCCATATCTGGGCGCGCCGGCAGAGCTACCGTCGCGCGCCGCTCCGGCCCGCCGTGGATTCGGCCGTACCGGCCACCAAAACGGATTGACCGGGCAGACCGCGAGAACCGGGCTTGCAGTGTCGTAGCCCAACGCCCCCAGTCGCGATCGCGCTTGCTCGGGCGACGCGGCCTGGCAGGTCCATGCCGTGTCAGCGCCGAGCACCGCCCGAAGACCAAGTTTCGTCGCAGCGGCGGTCGACTCGCCATTGCGGCAAAGCAGCAGCGAGCCCGGCAGCCACTTGCGGACGAAGCCCTCCAGCACGGGCTCCATCCAGGCCACCTCCGCGCCATAGCCGACCGACAACCGGCCCGAGGCGACGCCTGCGCCGAGCGCTCCCGCCATGATCCCGGAGAGAACATTCGAGAAGGAGGATTTGAGCATCGAGCCTTCGCAAGCCACCACCGCATCGTGGGCCAGTGCGAAGTCGACAACCGAGCGCGGTATGGGGCCATCGAGGGTCAGCAGCTTCGCCTGCGATGCAAGATAGGGAGGCGTGTGCGGCCCGTTGAGGATCGTCGCGAACGCGACGTTCGTCCCGAGCAGATGCCGGAGCTGACGGATCATTTCGATGGTCCGCATGTCCGCGCCGACATTTCCTGCGCCAACATATCCAGCCAACAGGATCTGCAGCGCCCGGCCTGGCTTCCAGCCCGATGTTGGCCGAGCGGCCGCGTCGTGTATCAAGCCGTCGAGATGATCGAAGAAGACCTCTTCGGGATCCGGCTCTGCTCGCAGGACGGGCACGTCTCGCACGGCATCGTTCGACAATGGAGACATGCCTCTGTGACCCTCAGCCACCTATCTGAACCGGCAGCTTCGTATAGCCCCTGACGAAGGCGGAATGGACGCGTTCGGGACGCCCCACCAAAGCGACTTCAGGAAGAATGTTTAGCATCTCTTCCCAGAGGATCTTAAGCTGCAGCTCGCCGAGCCGCTCCCCCACGCAGCGGTGAACACCCGATCCGAACGACAAATGGCGTCGCGGATGAGCACGGTCAACAATGAACTGGTTGGCGTTCCTGATCATGCTCTCGTCCCGGTTCGCCGACACGTACCAGAGCACAACCTTCTCACCCTTGCGGATTCGGTTGCCGTAGAGCAGACAGTCGCGCGTCGCGGTCCGCCGCATATGTGCAAGTGGGGTCTGCCAGCGGATCATCTCGGGAACGGCGCTCGCAACCAGATTGGGATCGGCGCGCAGCTTGCGGTACTCGTCGGGAAATTTCGATATAGCGTCGATCCCGCCGCTGATGGTGTTTCGGATCGTGTCGCTGCCGCCCACGATGAGCAATACGATGTTGCCGAGAAATTCCATCGGATCGATGGTGCGGGTCGCGGCCGAATTGGCCATCAGCGAGATCATATCCGTGCGCCCCTCGCTATCCACACGCTCCCGCCAGAGCTGGCGAAAGCAGGTTAGGCAATCGAGAAGCTCTGCTTCGCGCTTCTTCTCAGTCTCTGCACCGGGCTCGCCGGGCATGGCGGTCGCGACGTCAGACCACCACGCGAGCCTACGCCTTTCTTCCCAGGGAAAGTCGAAGAGCGTGGCAAGCAACTGTGTCGTCAGTTCCACCGAGACGTGATCGACCCAGTCAAAGGTTTCGTTGCGCGGTAGATCCTGCAGCACTTTTCGCGTTTGTTGGCGCAGCTGTCCTTCGAGCTGGTTCAAGTTGGCGTGCGACATGACCGGTTTGATCACGCCGCGCTGCGCGGTGTGCTTGGGAGGATCCGCAGCAATGAACATCGGCAGACGAAACTGTGCCGACTGATCGTAGATGGTGATGCCGCCGTGCGAGGCGTCGGAGGAGAACGTTAAATGATCGGCCTCGACGTCGATGATGTCTTGATAGCATGTGACGGACCAGTAAGGACCGTACAGGCTTCCCCTGCTGTAGTGGATCGGCGCCTCTCGCCTCAAACGTTCGAAATAGGGGAAGATGGCGTCTGCCTGGAACAGGTCCGGCCGCCCGACGTCAATTTCCTCGATCGGCATCGACCAGACATCGTCACGTGTGATCGCCCGCTGAGATATCGCCATGTTGAATCGACGCCAAATTTCAAGAAACGGCTGGACCGCTCATTGCCGCAATGCCACCTGCCGCGACCATTAGCACGCCAGCCTGACCGCGACCTGACAGTCGCGCCTTGCATGTGCATCCATCATCACAATCGTCTCGATGGAAGTGTCGTGTCCGGTTTCACACCGAGATGCATGCACTGCGACGAAGCCGGTCCACATTGGCCAGTGCCGCCACCAAAAAGAAATGTCCGCGCCGATCGACGCGGACACAAGAGGTAGGTTGTTCGCCGCAGCGTGTCGAACGCGCTAGCCTTGCATCTGAAGGCGAAGGCTCAGCGGTCGCATATCGGTCCAGGTTTTTTCGATGTAATCTAGGCACTGCGGCTTAGTGCCCTCCTCGCCGACGGCATCCCAGCCCTTCGGCAACCCCTTGGTCTTAGGCCAGATGGAATATTGCTCTTCACCGTTCCTGACCACCAAATAGATGCGGTCGTCTTCACGATCCTCGACTGTCATGGCCCTCTCTCCTCGGTTTCATTGACCAAACGCCGCGAGCACGCGGGGCTTGTTTATCCAATATAACGCATCTAAAGGTTTATTCCAACGATCGACACCCAGCGTATGACGATTGCGCGAAGCGCCCTGACGCATGCGCCTCGACATGGTAGCCGCGATACCAGCGTACGAATTTCGCAATGCCTTCTTCGATCGGAGTCGACGGTTGAAAGCCGATGTCCCGCATCAGATCGTCCACATCCGCGAATGTTGCCGGCACGTCGCCGTCTTCCATGGGAACGAGCTCGCACCTTGCGCTGCGTCCGAGCTCCCGTTCTAGCACGGCAACGACATGCGTGAGGTCTTCCGGCCTGTTGTTGCCGATGTTGTAGATACGCCATGGCGCAGCGCTTGAACCCAAATTCGGGCTGTCGGTGGCCGACGCATTAGGCACCGCCGGTCGATCCGCCAGCCGCACGATCGCTTCGACGATATCGTCAACATAGGTGAAGTCGCGGCGCATCTTGCCGTGGTTGAAGAGCTTGATCGGCCTTCCTTCGAGGATCGCCCTGGTGAAGATGTACATCGCCATATCCGGTCGTCCCCAGGGGCCGTAGACCGTGAAAAAGCGCAGCCCCGTGGTCGGCAGGCCGAACAGATGGCTGTACGCATGCGCCATCAGTTCGTTCGACTTCTTCGTCGCGGCGTAGAGACTGACGGGATGGTCAACGCTGTCCCGGACCGAGAACGGAAGCTTCGTGTTGGCTCCGTACACCGACGATGACGACGCATAGAGCAGATGCTCGCAGCCGTGGTGGCGGCAGGCTTCCAGCACATTGGCAAATCCCTGAAGATTGGAGGAAATATAGGCCTGCGGATTCTGAAGCGAATAGCGTACGCCTGCCTGGGCGGCGAGATGGATCACGACCGGAAAGCGCTCCTCAGCGAAAACGCGCTTCAGACCAGACTCGTCTGCCAGTTCCTGCCGCACGAATCTGAAATGCGGCTGCTCGCGCAGGATCGCAAGCCGCGCCTCCTTCAACGACGGATCGTAATAGTCGTTGAGATTGTCCAGGCCGACGACGGGCCGCCCCAACTGCAGCAGCCGCCTGGCGACGTGAAAGCCGATAAAGCCGGCCGCGCCGGTCAGCAGCACGGAACCTTCCTTCATTTCCGCCTCGTCCCCATCATCTACAGGCGCCACAGCTCGATGCCAGGCGGTATCATCAGGCGATCCAGCCTGGTCTTGATATCGAGAACGAGGCCGTTGCCGTCACCCAGCAGCCGCTGGATGAACATCCACCCGCCCCTCAGGTAGTATTGATGCGGCACGGCCAGGATCACCGCGTGAGCCGGACGAAGCTCGTCTGCATCCGTCAGCGTCAGGCCGTATTCCTCCTTCGCCCGCTCCGCCGACGCGTGCGGATCATGCATTTGAACCTCGAGCCCGAACGACTGG
Organism: Bradyrhizobium sp. SHOUNA76; assembly: GCF_023006445.1. NCBI lineage: Bacteria > Pseudomonadati > Pseudomonadota > Alphaproteobacteria > Hyphomicrobiales > Nitrobacteraceae > Bradyrhizobium > Bradyrhizobium sp. SHOUNA76. The sequence continues at coordinate 24,788 of NZ_JALBHA010000010.1, read as the reverse complement.
AGCTCCCGGATGATGTCGACGACGCGCGAATTGCGCAGGTCGGGCACGTTCTCCTTGAACGTCAGGCCGAGCACGGTCACCAGGCCGCCGTGCACCTTGCGCTTCAGAAGACCCCGGATGCATTCGCGAGCAACATGCTGGCCCATGCTGTCATTGGTGCGCCGGCCGGCGAGAATGACTTCCGGATGGTAGCCTGCGCGCTGCGCCCGGCTGGTCAGATAGTAGGGATCGACGCCGATGCAGTGGCCGCCAACCAGCCCGGGCTCGAACGGCAGGAAGTTCCATTTCGTGCTCGCCGCGGCCAGCACGTCGGCCGTATCGATGTTCAACGCGCGGAAGATCAGCGCCAACTCGTTCATGAATGCGATATTGAGGTCGCGTTGGGTGTTCTCGATCACCTTGGCCGCCTCGGCCACCTTGATCGACGGCGCGCGATGAATGCCCGCAGTGACGACCGAGCCGTAGACGTTGGCCACAATATCGAGAGTCTGGCTGTCCTGCGCCGATACCACCTTAACGATAGTTTCGAACCGGTGATGCTGATCTCCCGGATTGATCCGCTCCGGCGAATAGGCGACCTTGAAATCGGACCCCGCGCGCAGACCGGACACGCTTTCGAGCACTGGCACGCACTCTTCCTCGATGGCTCCCGGATACACCGTCGATTCATAGACGACGATGTCGCCGCGCTTCAGCGCCCGCCCGACCGAACGCGACGCCGCCAACATCGCTCCCAGATCCGGATTCCGCGCGGAATCGATAGGCGTCGGCACCGTCACCACGAAGAAGTCGACGTCGGCGAAGTGGGCGGGATCGTCGGTGAACATCAATGCGGGATTGCACAACTCGTCGGCGTCGACCTCGTTGGTGCGATCAGCGCCCCGGAGCAGCTCGGCAATGCGATCCCGATCGATGTCGAAAGCGACGACCCGCCTTGCACCCCGCGCGAAGGCGACCGCGACCGGCAAACCGACATAGCCGAGCCCGATCACGGCAATTCGCCGGTGGTCGGACAATGAACGTTCCGGATAGGAAACACCGAGAGACGTCGCCGCCTCCAGCGCGCCCCATTCGGCGACGCGCTCCCGCAGCGCGGGGCCTGCGCTGCCGTCGTCGAGGTTCGCGTAGATCATCCCGTTGTCCGCCGAGGCCATTGTTGGTGATCCAGGTTTCAGGGCAGCGTTCAGAGAAGGGCCCGTGTCGAAATCCGCACAACAGCGTCCTCGCCTACATGCGAAACGTGCGCGCGATCAGTTTTCGACGGGGGTTTTGCAGTCAGAGTGTGACAGTGGCTTCAATCGTGCGGAACGCCACGAGTATAGCTTCAGCTAGATCGGGGCGCGAGAGGACGTTTGCGCTGGTCAAAATCTCTCTCACCATCTGAAATTTCTCCGTTGGCAATGCGCTCGCAAGCACGCGTGCAACGAACAAGATGCCTTCATTTTCAATAGATTCGTTCGTCACTGACACATCGATGCTGACGGGCGGCAGGACTCGATTGCCGGGCTTCGCGCTTTGCTCTTCCTGAATCTTCCGTAATTCCGACCTGACCTTCGTCAGCGTCAGACGCTCGCCCGCTTCGACGCGCCGAACCACTTCGTCGACGTAGTTCGGCGGCGTGCTCGCCGCGGACAGAATGTAGAGTAGCCCGGGCGGCAAACGCGCGACGGTGGCGCTTTTGTTGGCCGCCCATTCGGCGGCGTGCATGTAGGACTGCGCAGTTCGTGGATTTATTCCGGCCTCTCGCTCGACCCATTCGAGAAACGCGCCGTGCGGCAGATAGCGCTTCGCGCTCAAGAGGTCCTTTCCGATTTGGATGATTGACTTGGAGATGTACTGCCTGAGGCGTACGGCGTGCCCTTTTAGGTACCGCGCCACGTCTGGATTTACAGTTGCGTAATCAAATCCATCAGCATCAACAAGTGAACAGGGCAATCGCACGAGCGCATTAGAGCCTGGCATGGCAGCTTCCCGAGTGAACTTATGCGACTATGGTAGCATCACGTTTCGCTCACGCAACTCGATTCTAGCGATACAATTTGTGAGTGTAGACGCTTTTTTGGTCGTCGAAATTCGTGAAGTTGTCTTACACTCCTTCCAGAATGACGGGTGATGGTCGCACAACGCGATCAAGTCCGGCGAACCTGGAGAGAGGGAGAGATGCTTGTGCAAGGGCTCGGCCAACTCAGGCAGTTGGGCTATGTCGTTCGGGATATTCACGCAGCGATGGATCATTGGACGCGCAGGCTTGGAGTCGGCCCCTTCTTTTATTTCGAGAGAGCTCCCGTTCTAGACTTCCATTATCGAAACGAGCCGTCGCGCGCTGCTGCGAGCGGAGCTTTCAGCAATCTCGGCGCGGTGCAGATCGAGCTGATTCAGCCTCTGGACGATCATCCTTCGGTCTTCAACGACTTTCTCAATTCGGGACTTGAGGGTCTTCAGCATTTCGCCTTCTGGACCCAGGAATTCGACGCCTGCGTGGAGCGTTTCGCAGCGCAAGGCGCCGCGATAGTGCAGCAGGGATACACCGGGAACCGAAACGGCCGCTTCGCTTATTTCGAGACAGAGGCGCATCCGGGCACGATGATCGAGATTTCCGAGGTTCAGGACAAGAAGGCCGAATTGTTCGAACGCGTCGCTGAAGCAAGCCGGCGCTGGGACGGCAGCGACCCCGTGCGTTCCCTCTCGACGCCCTAGGGAACAACGACGCGATGCGGCCGGACATGGTCCGCAAGATTTGGGCAGACTCGCGTTTACCCCAACTCTTGGTTCCAACATGGCGAACACCAACGGCCGGGATGCAAGGAGAGTAGAGAGTGAAGGAGCCTTCGAGCCTGGACGGTCCGTTAGAGCAGATGAACAGGGGCCGGCGCGCGATCACGACGATGCACGCCGATCATAATTGGCAGGATCTGATCTGGTACGAGGCTCCGCGCGAAAATCCCGACCTGCCCGAGGTCTACGTCTATACCGACAGGATCTCTTATGCTCCCGGAGAACATGTCTGCTTTCATGCCAGCGCGACCGCCGCCCACTGGCATCTTGAGATCTACAAGGACGGTCACAGGATGCGGCTGGTACACCGCACCGACCAGTTGCGGGGCGTCTTCACCGAAACGCCGAAGGATGCATACAAGTCTGGCTGCAATTGGCCGGTAGCATATCGCTGGCGATTGGACGACCTAACGCCTTCCGGCTTCTATCAAGTCAGAGCTATTTGTGCTCGGCCCGACGGCAGCGAGTTCGTTCAACATCACTTCTTTGTCGTCAGGCCGACGTCTCGCACGCGAAGCGGGCAGATACTGCATGTCCTGCCAACGGCGACCTGGACGGCATACAACGACTGGGGAGGCGCAAATCACTACATCGGCGTCGAGGGCTTGGAGCGAAACCAGCCGTCCCCGGTTCTCAGTCTGCACCGGCCGTGGACCCGTGGTATGGTGTGGGTGCCCGACGCGGCGCCGCGCTTTTGCACCCCTGTTCCGGCCCCGAACACGCCGCCCCGGTACGAGGCCAAGGAGTGGGCTTACGCCAACGGATTCGGCTTCTTTTACGCTTCATCTGGATGGGCCCAGTACGACCGGCACTTTGCTGTCTGGGCCGAGCGCGAAGGCTACGCCTTCGACACGATCACGCAGACCGACCTGCACTACCATCCGGAGCTGTTGTCCGACTACTCCTGCGTCGTCATCGTGGGGCATGACGAGTACTGGACCAGGGAGATGCGACTCGCGATGGAGGACTTTGTCGAGCTAGGCGGTCACTTGGCGCGGTTCGGCGCGAACTTCTATTGGCAAATTCGTCTGGAGGACGGCGGCGGGCGTCAGGTCTGCTACAAGACACGCGCCCATCTGGACGATCCCATTCGCGACACCTCCGAGAAGTATCTGCTGACCACAGCCTGGGAGGATCGCCGCATCAACTGGCCCGGCACGAGCACCGTCGGAGTCAACGGGCTGGGCGGCGTCTACGCGTCGTGGGGCGGCTTCGTAGCCCGTGGCGCGCGAGGGTTCACCGTCTACAGACCCGAACACTGGATCTTCGCTCGAACCGATCTTGGATATGGCGACCTGTTCGGCGCAGAAGCCCGCATCTTCGGCTACGAGGTTGACGGTGTCGACTATACGTTCCGCGATGGCCTGCCGTTTCCAACAGGCCGCGACGGCGCTCCCCTCGATATCGAAATCATCGCGATGTCGCCCGCGGTCAACGCTGAAACTGACGCCCTCGGCGTCACGTTCGCCCCTTACATCGGAAATCGGGAGCAGCACGATAAGGCCGCGATGGTGTTCGGGGAGGTGACGCCGGAAACACTCGCCAAGTCCCGTAACGGATCGGGCATGATTGTCTCCATGCACCGCGGACACGGGCAGATACTGACTGCCGCGAGCTGCGAGTGGGTGATGGGCCTGAAGCGAGGCTGCTTCTACACGGAGCAGATCACCAAGAACATATTGGATCGTTTTACCTCATGATATTGAAAGGGCCGACCTCTTTGACGCCTGATTGCGCGGCAGTGACGCCACGATTGATTAACATTCGCCTGCTTTGCTGGGATAGATCACCGCGTCGCGCCGTCGACGCCATTGCGCCTGGGGACAGACATCGTGGTAGACGGATCGAAGCGCCTCGTATCCCGGCGGACCGTGCTGGCGGGCATGGCTGCAAGTTCGATGGCTGGTGTGATGACACAGCACGCAGCAGCCGGTGAGGCCGCCGACGGCCCGCTTTTCCTGCCGTCGGGACCATCAGCCGATCTCTACGGCGAGGCGGAAGGTTACCCCATTGCCGACCCGGCCCTGTCGGTTCAACCGGGAAATCCGTTCGAGCCGAAATATCGCGTCGGCGCGTTCACGCATCTCGACGAAGTCTTCAAGACGCGCACGATCAGGCGCGCGGCTGCTCCATGGTCGTTCCGGCGCAGCGCCGCCGACATCAACTACTGGCACTTCGGTGACCGCTCCTCCGTGCGGGCCTACCTGGCGCGAAACCCGGTCACCAGCTTGATCATCACGAAGGACGATTGCATCCTGTTTGAGGGCTACCAGTATGGACGAACGGACACGAACCGCTTCGTGTCTCAGTCGATGGCGAAATCCATCACCGGCTTGCTGATCGGCATCGCGATCAGCGAAGGCAAGATCAGAAGCGTCGACGACACCACCGAGACTTATGTGCCGGGTTTCGCCGGCACCGAGTACGGCAAGACCCGGCTCCGTGATCTCCTGCACATGTCCTCAGGCGTCCAGTTCGGCGAGGAGGAGGACAACAGCCGCGACCTCAACCGGCTGTGGCGCACCATGGTGCAGGGCAACGGTCTGTTCACCCGCGGGACGATCAAGAGCATCATCCAGTTCAACAAGCGGATCGCGCCGGCGGGCACGCGGTTCTTCTACGCGAGCATCGAGCCGGACGTCCTCGGCGTAGTGCTGCGCTACGCCACCGGCAAAACGGCCTCAGCCTATTTGGAGGAGAAAGTCTGGTCGCAGATCGGCACCGAGAACGACGCGAGCTGGATGCTCGACAACGAAGGATTTGAGATAGGCCACGGTTTCTTCAATGCCGGCTCCCGCGACTACGCACGCCTCGGCCGCCTGCTCGCCCATGATGGCGCCTGGAACGGAAAGCAGGTGGTGGATAGACAGTGGTTGATGGACGCCACCACTGTGCGCGCCTCAGACGAGTATCTGTTGCCCGGGAAAGCCGGTCCGAACCTAGGCTACGGCTATCTACTTTGGCTGCTTCCCGGCACGCGGCGCCAATTTGCGCTGATCGGCGCCTATGGACAGGCTATTTGCGTAGACCCACCATCAAAGCTGGTCATGGTTCAGACGAGCGTGGAAAGCTCCAGCGAAATCTGGCCATTCTGGACCGCTTTAGTGCGACAATTCGGCAACGTTGATCCGTAATAACGTCCATTGTGATGCCGATAAGAATCCGGCACTGCCCCTTCGCCATCTCGGAGGGATCAGCGTCCGGGTTCGGATCTTCATCACTTCTTCGCAGTGGAGCGTTTGCACTCAGCGATAAGCCGCTCACGCCTCAGCGCCCCCGCAACAGAAACGAGATATCAAATTTTGTCCGAGATGCTCTCGGGTGCAGATCTCCTTTGGCGTTGCTAGTGCGATCGACAAAATTGAGGCCTTGAACAAATATCTTTTCAACTGACGCCAATGAACGTCTTGATTGGCAAGTTGGCTTGAGCAGCACGTCCGCGCTGTGAGGATTGCGATTCGGTTGATTACATGTGATAATACGCGCTACGGATGTTTTAGATGAACTACGGTAGCGCTTATGCAAACCGCCTTAGAGGTGCTCCGAAATACGCCGATTTGGGTTTTTGCGATCTTGGCATATCTGATCTGGCAAGGAGTAAGCGCGCTCGGTCAGCAGACACGATCCTTCAGCAGATGCTTGGCTCTCCCATTTGTCTTCCTATTCTGGGGGCTCTTTAGTATCGGCACACGTCTTGATGTCGGTTCGTGGTCCTCCAGAGCTTGGATCATGGCTTTTTTTGCATTCGCTTTCCTGGGATTTTACACTGGCGTCGGAAAATTCACTGTCGATTCCGAATCCGGATTTGTGACCAGCGCCGGGAGTCCAATCCCGCTCGTCCGAAATCTTGTGGCGTTTCTGGCCCAATATACTTACGCGATCGCCGTAGCCTTCAATGTGGATGGCAGCAGCTCTTTTTTCGCCGTCGATTACGCAGTCTCGGGCGCAGCAACAGGCTATTTCATTGGGTGGCTTATGGCGTTCATTGGCCGATACTGGGATCTTCGTAATCACAAGGCGTAAACCCGCGTCCGAAAAAATGGGGCCCACACCATGTCTGAGAACGTCTCACCGAGCATTCAAGAGTCTGAGCCCAGAAAACCGATAGGACGCAAGATCGAAAATCCTTCACAACAAACTGCGAGCGAAGAAACTTCGGCCGTTGCAATAACGCCGGACGGATGGGCCGCCCTGATGCGCGTCTTTCTTGCTCAACTCTGGCGTTTTCCACATTGACAATACGGTCACGAGAGAGCCCCCCTCGTTAGCTCCAATGAGCTGCTCAAGCCGTACTCGCGCGGCGTCGCGGGATCTGCGCCACCGCCTCCATGGAATTGAAGGGCGGTTTGATCTCGATGGTGACAATCTAAAGCGGCCACGTCGTACAAGCCGTGCGCTATGGCGCACGTGAAGTTATCCTCCTCGTCGGGCCTTTGAGCTGCTGCCGGTTTGATGAACACCGAGATTGGGTGTTTTATCAAGCCGGAGGTCGAGCGGGAGGCGAACAATTTCGCCAGGTCGATGGAATTGCAGCACGCTCTTGAGGTGTGAAGCCTGCTTAGCGGAAACCGCCACGCCGGTCTCGCTTGACAATCGCAATATTGCCGAGGATCGCATTGTCTTTAAGCGAGTAAAGCATTGCCGCATGTTGGGTTCTAAGTCCCAGTAACGATTTAACCTCGACGGCCAGAGCAAGTTTTTGTCCATCAGGCGAGAGTTGCCCGGACTCGATCTGACACTTTTTCGTATTAACAGCAGACGATACAGAAGGAAGGATGTCATCCCAACGATCTCGCACATCCATGGAGCGGCGCCTGCCGGCAAGAAGCTCCTCAACAGGCTGCAGACGGCGCGAAGGGTCCGACAGATACTGAAAATGAACGGAGAGCCCCAACAGGGCGCATGTCTTGAGATCATCCGGGTGGGTGGCGGCCCCACTCCATTGACAGCGCTTTGCTTCAATCGGAGCGCAGAACTTCCCGTAAGCCGATCGTATACCCTCCTCGTCCAGGAAAACGGCATCGGACAGGCTGCTTGCGACCAAATTCTCGGCCAAGACCCGCTTGCCGCTCACCGACGATGTCCGAAGCTCGCTGGGAAGCACACGCTTGCCTGTCACCGCACAGGGCTGAAGAACATCTGGTGCAACGATCTTCCCGGTCTTTGCGCATCGTTCGGCCTCGCGCGGGAGCAAGGCGCGTTTGGTTTCCTGGCAGCGAACGAATTCCCGGGCGTGTCCGCGCATGCCGGAGACTACTGAGGAAGCCTCTTGATCGAGACGATATGGTTTATCCGAAACCTCGCTTTTGCCAAGTCGCTCCGAAAGCACATCAGTCCTTGTAAAAGCGCATTGCCCGAAATAGGCAGGCTCACCCCTCTTGCCGGTAATGGCGCAGGTTTTTAGCAATGTCCGGTCGACGACTGCGTTCGTGATATCGGACATGCCACCTTCGTCAACGAGGATGGATTTCCCGGAAAGCGAACAGCGAAGGAGGTGCTCAGGCAATCCATAACGACCACTCACCTCCGAGCGCGCCAACCGGTGCTTTAGCGCGCGCACGCCCGACAGTTCACAGACGGCGAGACAGTCGGCAGGGACCTCCAACCGCGTCAGCGCACACGGCTCCAGCGCCGGCGCAGTGTCGATCCGGCCTTCGGAAGGCGTAATACCCAGGTCACTCTCATAAGAAGCTCCATCGAGCTGGTACTTTACTTTGAGATTTACCCGCCGGCTCACCCGGCCATCCAGAGCGACAAGTGCAGTGTCAGCCTGAGGCGTGAATTCATCTTCCAGCTTCTTTCGCTTGCGAGCATCTTTGCCAGCCGACCTCAGTTCGGCATCGCGCCGATCGAGATAGAACCGATTAAATTCGACGATGTTCGGATCGCGACAGGCTTCATCCAGGATAAGCCTTGGGCTGAGACCGGCGGCCGCGGGTTGCTGAAGTAGATCCGGCATGGCGTCCAGCGCAGCGGCCGGTTGGGTGTGCTCAACGGGATTGCAGGTGATCGTCACGATGCGCTCGTAACTGTCATGAGCCGTCGTCGCGCGTACACGGGCAACCGCGTTGCCTTCAAACCGGCGCTGCGCGCTTTGTATTATCACCTCAGACTTTACTCCCTTAAAGCCGGATACCCACTCGTCGACAAGCTCGTCTATCCGCTGCCTGGGTTCATGATCGATATCCTGAACTGCGTGAAGACCGGTAGCCGTGACGCGATCAATGAGGCGAAGGAAGGCGGGACTGCCCGCCCTATAGAGCGGTACCTTTGCGTATTCTGGACCAGCATCCTCCTTGAGGCGCACGAGTTCGGGTCCACCTTTGCTCGCGACGCGCAAGACACCGGGGGCGATATCGCTGATGGCTCCGCCGAGTTTCTCAAAGGCCGCCCGTACGAAGGGCTCAAGCTCCATGGAAGGTCTGAACCTTTCGAGCGTCGGAGTCTGGGGGCCGACATAGCCATAGCCATCCGGTGAGCCCAACGTTTGCTCGATATTCTCTTTCTCTTCTTCGAGGGTCTTCTTTGCCGCTTCGATGCTGCGGGCGATTCTCTCGGCAGCAGCCTTCATATCGCGCCCGGCAAGCGCTGCGACTACAAGCTCGCGTATTTTTTCGTCGAACCCAGCACCCTCCTCACCGTCGCCGACGCCAGAAGCTTCAAGCAGAGATTCGATATCACCAATGGCATCTGTTGCCATCTGCAGCTTCGTCATCAGTCGGCCGACGATATATTCCTCAAATGTGCCGGCCAGCATGACGTTATAGATGATGACGTTCTTATGCTGAGAGCCGAGGCGTTGGACACGACCGATCCGCTGCTCGACGATCATTGGGTTCCAGGGCAGGTCGAAATTGATCAGCACGTTGGCAATCTGAAGATTGACGCCTTCCGAACCAGCTTCGGTTGAGACGATGGCGCGAATTTCAGGAGGATCGGTCCGGAAACGAGCGATAGTCTCCTGATTTCGTTGACCGGACGATCCGTTGATGATGCCGACCTTCAGGCCGAGCTCCTCCAGAAAGGCTTGAATCGTCGTCTGAGTTTCTCGCGGTCCGGTGAACACCACCATACGCCAGCCGGCAGGATTTTCCTGCTTAAGCATCGAAACAAGTTGGCGAAGCCCTTCGAGCTTCGCGCTCGTCTTCATGGGTGTGACGATAGCTTTGACAGTTGCCGCAAGTTCCTGCGGCACCGTCTCGTTGCGGGCCATGGTCTGGAGCTGCGCCATAAGTGCCTGCGGACTGCTCGTCAGCGCCTGGAGAATGCTTATTTGTGCGAGCCGGTTTAGCTTCTGGATCGGCTCGGCAATAGCGTCGATAAGGGCGAGCTCATCAGCGGACGGTGTGACCTTGTGCAGCTGAATCTTCCGCTCGGGAAAATCCAGATTGGCATCGCCCCGCCGTACGCGCGACATATAGCCATACACGATCCTTCGAAACTCCTCCCGCGCTTCGGGTTTCAGGACGCGCGCACTATCGCGCTTGTCGTCGATGAAACGACGGGCGAACATGCCTTCGTTACCGAAGGGGTTTTCGTGACCGCGCGCAACGGCGAGCAAATCGACCAGGGAATATAGGTCCCAGAGCCGGTTCTGGATCGGCGTGGCCGTCAGCATCAACACATAGCGAAAGCGGCGCTGCTGCAGAGCTTGATGAAAGACTTTTGCGACCTGCGGCGTGGGATCGACACCATAGAGATTGCGAAGCTTATGGGCTTCGTCCAGCACCAGCATGTCGAAGCGGTCGTCGGGAATCTTTTCCAGATGCGACCGCGCCGAATGATAGGTCGTGATTACGGCCCCTACGTCATCTGGTTCAGCCGAAACAAGTTTGCTTCCGGTGACAACCTCAGCGGGGATATCGAACTTCGCCCCAAGCTCGTCCTTCCACTGAGGGCCGAGCAATTTGGGAGCGACAATCAGGATCCTGGCAACGCGGTTCCGGGCGATAAGCTCGCTCGCTACGAGTCCCGCCGATATGGTTTTGCCGAGACCGACGTCGTCCGCGAGCAAGGTTACCGGGAGGCGCCGGCAAAAGGTAATGAGATTTTGGACCTGGTGATGAAAGGGATCGAGGCGTTCCTTCCAGCGGAATTCTGATTTGAAATCGTCTCGGCTTTCAATGACGATCGGATCGGTCAGCCCCCATTCGAGTGCAGCCCGATAGACGGAATAGTCTTCTGGCGACTTCGCGCGCCGCAAAATCCTGGTCTGTAGCTCCTGCGCCGACGCCATGGCACTTGCCCCCTTTTGCAACCACAGTGACGTCAGGCTCGGGCCACCGCAAGCCCTTCTTTCGCCAGATTTCCCAAAGACTTACGTGTGCACGCCCCAAGGGATTGTCCCTCGGCGACGGGCGCGGCCCGAGCTACCCGCCTGGTAACCCGTGGACCACTCAGCTTCTGGACCTCGTCCTCGCTTCGACCACGATGAGTGTCGCGCACCCCGCACAGATGCCCCAAGGATCTGCACAAGGTCACACACGGGCGAATGCGTAATGTTTCAAAACGGGCGCTTAAAGCCTTTCCGCACGTCGGCATCTATTTCGATTGTACGGAAATACCGGCGCGCACATCCCGTCATCCCAACTAAAGCGTGATCATCTGCGCCAGTTCAAGGAAACGACAGAACGCATTCGCCAGTTGCATCTGGCGTGGTGTTTTGCATTCGGCCTCAAAAATAGCCGGAGACGCGACCATGATTGCGAGACATTTAGCGCGGGAAATCGCAACGTTCAGACGATTGGCGCTGTAGAGAAATTCCATTCCGCGCGGCGCATCGGCGTACGCTGATGTAGCTAGAGAATAAATCGCGATAGCGGCCTCTTGCCCCTGGAATTTGTCGACGGTGCCGACGTGCGCACCGGGAATGCGCTGCTGAACTTCAAAGACCTGGGCGTTGTACGGAGCGATGATGATAATGTCGGAAAGCTCCAGCTCTTTCGTTTTGCCGTCCCGGTCTGTCCATTGCGTTCGTGAAGACAGCAAAGAGGTCACGATTCGCGCAACCTCTTCGGCCTCTTCAATCGAACTGGACTGATTGCCGGTGTGAGAAACCGGCACGTACCGCAGCCCCGTTCCGAGGAATACCCCTGTGGAGGTCACGTTCTGCTGCGCGCATTTGGGGACCGCATGCAGTTTGGTGTCGTAAAACAGCTCCGAATTAAAGGCAGTAATCGCCGGATGCATCCGCCAGGTCTCTTCAAGAAAGAGACCTTGATCGAGAACAATCGCCTGGCGACCGGCGAGGATGTGATGAAGCGCCGATACGCCAGTGCCGTCGGGATGCGATCCCTGCATGGGCTGGTCCAGTTGCTGGGGGTCGCCCAACAGAATGACCTGGGGAGCAGCCTGCGAAACGGCCAGAACGTTGGCTAGCGACATTTGCGCCGCTTCATCGACGAAGAGCACATCCACACTGTTCGCCACATCCTCACGCGCCCAGAAGAATGGCGTGCCGCCCAGGACAGCGATTTCGCCGCAGCTGATCGCCCCAATCGCCTTGGGATTATCAAGATAAGCATGTACGAGATCGGTCGCAGAGCGTTTGCCGAGCATCGATGCCCGGCCTGGACGGCCTGTCCCGCCGCCCGAGCTACCTCAACCGCCTTGTCGATCAGGTTGCGAATAACCTTATGGCTGTTAGCGGTGACGCCGACGCGCTTGCCGTCTTTGAGCAGACGACAAATCATGTGCGCCCCGGTGAAGGACTTCCCGGTACCGGTGGCCCCTGGATTGGCAGCACACCGCCTGCAAGCGCAGGAGTGATCCGAAGCGCGCCCTCAAGAGTGCTTTCGTGTTCGATATGCATCCGCTCAATTCGTATTTTGATAAGTCGAGCGACGTTCAACGCGCGACGACTTTCATCTGCCGTCGACCAAAACGAAACCAGCACAGAATTTCCAAATGCAAGGCAAGCGGAATTTTCAAATGCGCCGGAAATTCCGTCTTGAGAAAGGCCGTTTTCATAGCAAAATCAACGCATTGGCTTCTGGCTGGGGCGGGAGGGATCGAACCTCCGAATGGCGGAATCAAAATCCGCTGCCTTACCGCTTGGCTACGCCCCAACAGGTGACTGACGGACCGGCGGAAAATCGGACTACCGCGGATTCCCCTCAGGTGCTGCCGGTCTATAGGGAGCGGCGCGGCATTTCAACCGCCTGGAGGGGCAAAATACCACACGGGTCCACCAACCCGCCCCTTCTCACTTTAATATAGATGCAGCCGGGTTGCTCCGCTCCGGGCCGACGCCATCCCCCCATCTCCCGGCCCATTGAGACCGCTTTCGTTTCGTGGGAATACGGCGCCAATATTGTCCACGGGAGTGAACCATGACCTACCGCGCGCCGATCAATGACATGCTGCTGTCGCTCAACCATGGCGCCGGCCTCAAGGCTGCCGTGGAAGCCGGTCATTATGGCGATTTCGACGCCGACATCGCCGCGGCCGTGCTGGAGGAAGCCGGCAAGTTCGCAACTGACGTCCTGGCCCCGCTCAACAAGGTCGGCGACGAGCACGGCATCAAGCTTGACGACGGCAAGGTCACGACCGCACCGGGCTGGCCGGACGCCTACAAGCGCTGGACCGAAGGCGGCTGGAACGCGGTGTCCGGCCCCGAAGATTTCGGCGGCCAAGGCCTGCCGCTCGCGATCAATGCCGCCTGCACCGAGATCTGGAGCGCGGCCAACGTCGCCTTCGGCCTCTGCCCGCTGCTGACGGCCTCGGCGATGGAGGCGCTGGAGGCGCATGGCAGCGACGAGCTGAAGAAGATCTATCTCGAGAAGCTCGTCTCCGGCGAATGGACCGGCACGATGCAGCTCACCGAGCCGCAGGCCGGCTCCGACGTCGGCGCGCTGCGTACCCGTGCAGAGAAGCAGGCCGACGGCACCTATCGCATCAAGGGGACGAAGATCTTCATCACCTATGGCGAGCACGACATGACCGACAACATCGTGCATTTCGTGCTGGCGCGCCTGCCCGATGCGCCCTCCGGCACCAAGGGGATCTCGCTGTTCCTGGTGCCGAAGTTCATGGTGAATGCCGACGGATCGCTCGGCGCGCGCAACGATATCTTCGCCAGCGGCGTCGAGCACAAGCTCGGCATGCATGCGTCCCCGACCTGCACCATGACCATGGGCGATCATGGCGGCGCCATCGGCTTCTTGATCGGCGAAGAGAACCAGGGCATGCGCTGCATGTTCACGATGATGAACCAAGCCCGCCTTGGCGTCGGCCTGGAGGGCGTCGGCGTTGCCGACCGCGCCTATCAGCAGGCGCTGACCTACGCCCAGGAGCGCAAGCAGGGCCGCGCCGTCGGCAGCAAGGGCGATGGTTCGGACGCGATCTTCGTTCATCCCGACGTCAAGCGCATGCTGATGCGGATGCGGGCGCAGACCGCGGCCGCGCGTACCATCTGCTATGCGACGGCGGTCGCGATCGACGTCTCGACGCGCGCCAGGGATCCCAAGGTGCGGGCTGATGCCGCCGCGCGCGCGGCGCTGCTGACGCCGATGGCGAAAGGCTATTCCACCGACGTCGGCAACGAGGTCGCCTATCTCGGCGTGCAGATCCATGGCGGCATGGGCTTCATCGAGGAAACCGGCGCGGCGCAGCACTATCGCGATGCCCGCATCACCGCGATCTACGAGGGCACCAACGGCATCCAGGCGATCGACCTCGTCACCCGCAAGCTGGCGGCCAATGGCGGCGCTGCCGTGTGGGCGCTGCTCGATGAGCTCGCGGCCACCATCAAACAGGTCGAGGCCTCCAACGATCCCGCTTTCGGCACCGCGGGCGCGAAGCTGCGCGAGGCACTTGAGGCCTTGACGCGCACCAGCAAGTGGCTATTGGAGCGCGTTGCGTCCGCACCGAACGATGCGCTTGCAGGTGCGACGCCTTATCTGCAGCAGTTCGGCGCCACGCTCGGCGGCTGCCTGCTCGCCTCCGAGGCGCTCGCCGCCAAGGCCGACGGCAACACGGACGCCGCGCGCTACGTCTCGCTCGCACGCTTCTTCGCCGAGAACATTACGGTGCAGGCGCCCGCGCTCGAGCGCACGGTGACGGAAAGCGCAGAGTCGGTCGCCGCGGCGGATGCGGTGTTGCTGGGGTAGTTGCCTCATGTGTCCCGGACGCGCTGCAACGCGGAGCGTTGCTGCGCAGAGCCGGGACCCAGGCCGAAAACGCGATCGGGTGACATGGGCCTCGGCTCTGCAGCGCACCGCTGAAGTAGCGCTGCGCTGCGTCCGGGGCACGAGAGGCAACCCAGCTCAAGCTACGAAGCTGCGAGCTTCGCCCTTCCCCCCGGCCGCCACAGCACGATGCCCGCCGCGGCGAGATCCAGCACCACGCACATCGCAAACGCCGTCGTGTAGTTGCCGGTGAAGCTCCGTACCAGCCCGACGATACCTGGACCGAAGGCGCTGACAATGCCGCTGATCGACGTGCCCAATCCCATGGCGGCGGCGAAGGCGCTGGCGCCGATCTCGCGCTGGATGATCAAGGGTGGGAATGTAATCATGTTGCCGATCGAGAAGCCGTAGACGGCACAGCACAGCAGCAGCATCGTCGGGTTCGTGCTCTGCAGGAGAACGAACAGCGCCGTCGCCTGGCTCGTCATCGAGGCCGCGCAGGCGAGCCGCGGATCGAGCCGGTCGACAAACAGGCCGAGCGAGAGCCGGCCGACCACCGCCATCGCCGCCATGACGGTGACCGCGAGCCCTGCCGCGGAGCGGCCGATCAGCGGCTCGAGAAAGCTCACCTGGTGGATGATGAATCCCATCTGCGCCAGCAGCGCGATGGCGATCGGCAATACCATGGTCCAGAACGCCGCGTTGGCGAGCAGCGCCTTGCGGGATCGGCCTGGTGCGGCCGCGCCGCCGCCGGAGGAACGCCCGTCCGATGCCAGCGACATCCCGGTCGGCCAGCCGATGAAGATCACGACCACCGGCAGCACCAGCACTATCATCGCCGTCGTGGCCGCCAGCATGGCAGACCGAAAGCCGATGCTGCCGGACAGCGACAGCAGCAGCGGAACGAGGACGATGCCGCCGCAGGTCGCGCCGTTGAACGCGAGGCTGAGCGCGAGCCCGCGCCGGCGTTCGAACCAGGAGTTCAGCACGGTCGCGATCACCACGGTGCCCATGCCGGTCCAGCCGACCGACATCAGGCCATAGGCGAGATAGAGCTGCCAGGGCGTCTGCATCAGCGCCAGCAGCACCGTCGAGGCGCCGAGCGCGACCAGGCCGCACAGGATCAGCGAGCGCAACCCGATGCGGGCGAGCAGATCGTCGGTAAAGATGACGAGCACGGAGGTCAGGAGGAACGAGAAAGTGCTTGCCGCGGAGACCAGTGTGCCCGGCCAGCCATGGGCGCGCTGCAGCTCGGCAAGATAGACGCCCTGGCCGTACAGGCCGAAGCCGAACATGAAGAAGGCCATCAGAAAGCAGGCCAGCACGACGCGCCAGCCGCGGTAGTGCAGCGAGGATTCGTCGACGCGGGTTGCGGCAATCATCAATCGAGCAATCGGCCAAATGGAACCGCGCCAGATCGTGCACCACAACCACCGGTTTTTCAAATGAAACATTGTAGCCAATTGTTGCGGGGCGCCGCGGCAACGGCTGTCATGCGCCGGCCGTGCGGAAATTGGCGCCGAAAAGATTGAGCCAGCGCATTGGCACGCCTGCGAGATGATGTAGGCTGACGCTTGGCGAGACTCGCGAAGCGGCGAGGTCGCAGCGAGCGCAGGGGGCTCACATGCCGAATGGCAACATCGTGATCACCGAGGAGCGCGGAACGCGCGTGATCACCCTGCGTCGCCCGGGCAAGAAGAACGCGATCACCCAGGACATGTATCGGGAGATGGGCCGCGCGATCGACACCGCGCAGAACAACCCTGATATCCGCTGCATGATCATCACCGGCGGCTCCGGCGTGTTCACCGCCGGCGACGACATCGACGATTTCATGCACGCCGACACCTCGCGCCCCGAGACGCTGTCGGAGGGCGCAAAATTTCTCTATTCGCTCGCCCTCAATACCAAGCCGATCATCGCAGCCGTCGACGGCGCCTCGATCGGCATGGGTACCGTGATGCTGTTCCACTGCGACTATGTGCTGGCCTCGAACGCTGCGACCTTCTCCGCGCCCTATATCCATCTCGGACTCGTCCCGGTCGGCGCGGCCAGCCTCTTGATGCCGAACACGATGGGCTACCAGCGCGCCTTCGCGATGCTGGTGATGGGGCGGACTTTTTCCGCCGCAGACGCGCATGCCGCCGGCTTCGTCAACGCCGTTGTGTCGCCGGGACATACCGAGGTCGAGGCGCGCAAAGTGGCGCGCGAGATCTGCCGGCTGCCGGCCGAGGCGGTCGCGACCTCGCGCAAACTGCTACGCACGCCGGCCGAAGAGCTCACCCGCCGCATCGACCAGGAAGGTCACCTGTTCGGCGAGCGGCTGAAATCGGAGGAAGCGGTGGCCGCATTCAATGCGTTCGCGAACAGGAAGAAGCGGTAGGGTGCACATTTCCTCCGCGTGTCCGAATCGTAGGGTGGGCAAAGGCGCATTTGCGCCGTGCCCACCATCTGTCGATGACAGCGAAAGACGTGGGCACGCTTCGCTTTGCCCACCCTACGGGACGGTGGTCGGGAGAGAAACCTCATCCGGCCGCGGCACGTTCACGACAGTGCTTCGTGAAAACTTCGCGCGGAATGACTAATCTTGGTTCCATGCGATACCGATCCCTCCTCACCGCCCTCGCCCTCGCCAGCACCCTCCCCGCCTCGGCCCAGACCGTCCCACCGGTCGAGCTGCGCATCCTCGCGATCAACGATTTCCACGGCAATCTGCGCCCGCCGCCGGGTGGCATCCGCATCGGAGATCCCGAGGATAAGGCCAGAAAGGTGATGGTGGCGGCCGGCGGCGCCGAATACATGGCGACGCTGGTCAAGCAGCTGCGCGAAGGGCACAAGAACACGATCTTCGTCGCCGCCGGCGACCTGATCGGCGCGAGCCCGTTCCTGTCGGCGATGTTTCACGACGAGCCCTCGATCGAATCGCTCTCGATGATGGGGCTTGCGATCACGTCCGTCGGCAACCACGAATTCGACGAGGGCAAGACCGAGCTGCTCAGGATGCAGAACGGCGGCTGCCATCCGCTCGACGGCTGCCAGGGACCGCACCCCTTCACGGGCGCCAAATTCCGTTATCTCGCGGCATCCACCATCGAGACCGCGACGGGCAACAGCGTGCTGCCGCCATACGAGATCAGGGAATTCGACGGCATCCCGGTCGCCTTCATCGGGCTGACCTTGAAGGAGACCGCGGGCATCGTCTCGCCGTCGGGCATCGCCGGGCTCGAATTCCGCGACGAAGCCGAGACGGTGAACGCGCTCGTGCCGCAGCTCAAGGCGCGCGGCGTCGAGGCGATCGTGGTGCTGATCCACCAGGGCGGCGAGCCCGCCGGCGACTACAATGAATGCCCGGCTATCACGGGGCCGATCGTCGACATCGTCAAAAAATTCGACCGCGCCGTCGACGTCGTCGTCAGCGGCCACACCCATCGCGCCTATGTCTGCGACATCGACGGGCGGCTCGTCACCAGCGGCGACAAATATGGCACGCTGGTTACCGCGATCGACCTGAAGCTCGATCCCACAACGCGCGACATCGTCAGCGCCAGGGGCGAGAACGTCATCGTCGCCAATGCCTCACTCGCGAGGGACGCGGAACAGACCGCGCTGATCGAGGCCTACGACAGGCTCTCAGCGCCGATCGCCAACCGGCCGGCCGGATCGGTGACGCAGACGCTGTCGCGCGTGCCGAACGAGGCCGGCGAAAGCCCGCTCGGCGACGTCATCGCGGACGCGCAGCTTGCTGCGACCAGGGAAGCCAAAGATGGGAGCGCTGTCATCGCGCTCACCAATCCCGGCGGCATCCGCACCGACATCGTCCCGAAGGAGAACGGCGCGATATCCTTCGGCGATGTTTTCGCCAGCCAGCCGTTCCGCAACCGCCTCGTCACGATGACGCTGACCGGCAGCCAGCTCAGGGACATGCTCGAGCAGCAATGGTTGGACCCGAAGCGGCCGCGGATCCTCCAGGTGTCGAACGGATTCAGCTATGCCTGGGATGCGGCGAAGCCATTCGGCGAGCGCGTGATCCCCGAGAAGATGACGCTCAACGGCAGGCCGATCGAACCTGGAAGCGGCTACCGCGTCACCCTCAACGATTACCTCGCCGTCGGCGGCGACGGTTTTACCATCGCCAAACAAGGCACGGCGCCACAATATGGCGGCTACGACGCGGACGCGCTGTTTGCGTTCTTCCGGGCACACGGGCCGATCGGTCCGCTACCGCCGAGCCGCATCCTGCGCGTGAATTGATCCGGATCAAACCGGCCGGGCCGGACAACCCTTTGCCATTGCCGCCCAAGCGCATAGATTGGGTTCTGCATTGCGTTTTGGCGCCGGATGCGCCAACGACGCCAAAAGCCCGTTTCCTGTGAGGCCGACCTGATGAGCACGCTTCTCCTTTCCCACAAGGCCTGCCTCGACCATGTCACGCCGCCGGGACATCCTGAGAGGCCGGATCGTCTTCGGGCGGTGGAAGAAGCGCTGTCTCATGAGCGTTTCCAGTTTCTGGTGCGCGACCAGGCACCGGAAGGCGATCTCGATCTCGTCACGCTCTGCCACAACGAGCATTACGTCACCGAGCTGCGCCACATCGCGCCGACCAGCGGACAGGTTTATATCGACGGCGACACGTCGATGTCGCCGGGCACGTGGGAAGCGGTGATGCGCGGCGTCGGCGGCGCAGTCGCGGCGACGGAAGCGGTGATGGCGGGCGAGCATCGCAACGCCTTCGTCGCGGTGCGCCCGCCCGGCCATCACGCCGAGATCGGCAAGCCGATGGGCTTCTGCTTCTTCGACAATGTTGCCATCGCCGCGCGCCATGCGCAGCGCAAATACGGCATCAAGCGCGCGGCCATCGTCGATTTCGACGTGCATCACGGCAACGGCACCCAGGACATTTTCTGGTCGGACCCGACCGTGATGTACTGCTCGACGCACCAGATGCCGCTGTTTCCGGGCACGGGCGCGAAAAGCGAACGCGGCGATCACGACACCATCGTCAACGCGCCGCTTGCCTCCGAGGACGGCGGGCCGGAATTCCGCTCCGCGTTCGAGAACCTGATCCTGCCGCAACTCGAAAAATTCAGCCCCGAGCTCGTGGTCATTTCCGCCGGCTTCGATGCGCATTATCGCGATCCGCTGGCTTCGCTGAATTTGCGCGCGGAGGACTATGCCTGGGTGACGCGCAAGCTGATGGATCTCGCCGACAAGTCCGCGGGGGGACGCGTTGTTTCGGTGCTCGAGGGCGGCTATGACCTGCAAGGACTGAAAGAATCTGTTACGGCGCATGTCGGCGCCCTGATGGGTGCCTGACGACGCCCGCCACATTAAGCCCGCAAAACCCGCTTTCACTGCAAGGAAAGCGAATCGGGCAATCGGAAACGGATATGGCCGAAAACACCCAAGTCGACGTCTCCAGGCTCACCTTCGAGCGCGCGATCGAGGAACTCGAAACGATCGTGAAGCGGCTCGAAGACGGCAAGGTGCCGCTCGAAGAATCCGTGACGATCTACGAGCGTGGCGAGGCGCTGAAGCGCCGCTGCGAGGAATTGCTGCGCCAGGCCGAGGCCCGCGTCGACAAGATCACCACCGATGCCAGCGGCCAGGCCACCGGCACTGCGCCGCTCGACGTGCAATAAGCCAAAACTGTCCCACACACGTTTCCTCGCTCGGCTTCTGACGCGCTTGGCACTGTGACACGGCAATGGCTGCGTAGCGGGCCGAGTTTTCAGGATCGCAGGGCGCCGTCCCACGAGACATGACAGTTCCATCGCAGGCGCCACTGCTGGCCACGGGGCAATCAGCGGCTCCGGGACCGAAAAAGATCTGATTCGCGGCGAAAAAGCCGCCAGGAAACCAGCCAAGCCGGGAACCCCTCGTCGCGGACCACAGTTAACCACTCTGGCCCGCCGGTTGCATCTGCATACCCCTAATCGGTCCGGCGGGTTGGCTTTGGCCCAAGCTTTGGTGTAAAGCTGCGCGGAGTGTGGCTTTTTGCAAGCCTTGCGTGGGCACCGATTACCGACGACAAGCGCTTCAAACTGCTGATGAAATTGGCTGGGACGGACGAAGCCGATCTAAGTGACAGGGATCACAGAGACTGAACCGGAGCGCACTTAAGCTTACCTAAGCTTGAAGACGGGGCCTTGCCCCATGCAGGTGGCTCCGACGGTTTGAGGACTCGCGCTGCGCCGATATTGTGCAAACCCATCGCGCACCGGAACGACCTTCCGGCGCTGACAAATTGGAAATCGCCGTGAACGCATACAGTAAAACGCCGCTTCTCGACACCATCCGGACGCCGGACGACCTGCGCAAGCTCAAGATCGAGCAGGTTCGCCAGGTTGCCGACGAGCTGCGGCAGGAGACCATCGATGCCGTCTCGGTCACCGGCGGTCACTTCGGCGCGGGTCTCGGCGTGGTCGAGCTCACCACCGCGATCCATTACGTCTTCGACACGCCGCGCGACCGGCTGATCTGGGACGTCGGCCATCAGGCCTATCCGCACAAGATCCTCACCGGCCGGCGCGACCGCATCCGCACGCTGCGCACCGGCGGCGGCCTGTCCGGCTTCACCAAGCGCAGCGAGAGCGATTACGATCCGTTCGGCGCCGCGCATTCCTCGACCTCGATTTCCGCCGGCCTCGGCATGGCCGTCGCGCGCGACCTCTCCGGCGGCAAGAACAACGTTATCGCCGTGATCGGTGACGGCGCAATGTCGGCGGGCATGGCCTATGAGGCCATGAACAATGCGGGTGCGATGAACTCGCGCCTGATCGTCATCCTCAACGACAATGACATGTCGATCGCGCCGCCGGTCGGCGCGATGAGCGCCTATCTGTCGCGCCTCTACTCGGGCAAGACCTATCGCACGCTGCGCGATGCGGCCAAGCAGATCAACAAGCGCCTGCCCAAGATCATCGCCAACCGCGCCAACCGCGTCGAGGAATATTCCCGCGGCTTCATGATGGACGGCGGTACGCTGTTCGAGGAGCTCGGCTTCTACTATGTCGGCCCGATCGACGGCCACAATCTCGACCATCTGCTGCCCGTGCTGAAGAACGTCCGCGACATGGAGACCGGCCCGATCCTGGTCCACGTCGTGACCCAGAAGGGCAAGGGCTACGGCCCGGCGGAAGCTTCCGCCGACAAGTACCACGCGGTCGTCAAGTTCGACGTCGCGACGGGCACCCAGGCGAAAGCCAAACCCAACGCGCCGGCCTACCAGAACGTATTCGGCCAGAGCCTCGTCAAGGAAGCCGAGAAGGACGACAAGATCGTCGCCATCACCGCGGCGATGCCGTCCGGCACCGGCGTCGACATCTTCAATAAGGCCTTCCCCGATCGCACCTTCGACGTCGGCATCGCCGAGCAGCACGCGGTCACCTTTGCCGCCGGTCTTGCGAGCGAAGGCTACAAGCCGTTCTGCGCGATCTACTCGACCTTCCTGCAGCGCGGCTACGACCAAATCGTGCACGACGTCGCGATTCAGAACCTGCCGGTCCGCTTCGCCATCGACCGCGCCGGCCTTGTCGGCGCCGACGGCGCGACGCATGCCGGCTCGTTCGACAACGCCTATCTCGGCTGCCTGCCCAACATGGTGATCATGGCGGCGGCGGATGAGGCCGAGCTCGTGCACATGGTGGCCACCCAGGTCGCGATCGACGACCGTCCGAGCTCGCTGCGCTATCCGCGCGGCGAAGGCCGCGGCATCGAGATGCCGGAGGTCGGCATTCCGCTCGAGGTCGGCAAGGGCCGCATGATCCGCCAGGGCAGCAAGATCGCCCTGCTCTCCTTCGGCACGCGTCTCGCCGAATGCGAAAAGGCGGCCGACGAACTCGCGGCCCATGGCCTGTCGACCACGATCGCCGATGCCCGCTTCATGAAGCCGCTGGACACCGAGCTGGTGCTCAAGCTTGCCCGCGACCACGAGATCCTGATCACGATCGAGGAAGGCTCGGTCGGCGGCTTCGGCTCGCATGTCGCGCAGTACCTGACCGATCAGGGCGTGCTCGACACCGGCATGGTCAAGTTCCGCTCGATGGTGCTGCCCGACGTGTTCCAGGACCACGACACCCCGGCCGCGATGTACGGCCGCGCCGGTCTCGACGCCAAGGGCATCGTCGCCAAGGTGTTCGAGGCACTCGGCAAGGACGTCAAGGCCGAGACGGTCAAGCTGGCCTGATGATTGGTTTCACCTCTCCCGCTTGCGGGAGAGCGTAGGCCGCCTCCGGCGGCCATCCTCTAGGAACGCCGGGGCGATGCCCCGGCTATCGCGCAGTCGGGTGAGGCTTCCCCTCTTGAAGTCCTTGCTTGCGGAGACACCCTCTCCCCGGCCTTTCCCCGCAGGCGGGGGAGGCAGCAGAGCTCGCGCTGCGGCTCGCATCCCGATCCAAATTTTCGGCATTCGCTTCGTAAAATGTCGGCCGCGTCAGCCGCTTCATGGACCGTACCTCCGAGGGCAGACCGCAGAGGTCGACATGCAGGGTCTGACGTTCGAGGCTTGCGTCCGGATGGCGGCCGCGCGATTGATCGCTACATGATCCCATCAATCGTCCCTAGAAGTGTCACATGAGAGCGTGATGTCCCCTGCCCGCAAGCGCGCAGATGTATTGCTGGTCGAGCGCGGCCTGTTCGAGAGCCGGGCGCGGGCGCGCGCGGCGATCGAGGCTGGCCTCGTCACGGCCGACGACAAGCAGGTTTCAAAACCGTCCGAGACGATTGCCGAGGATGCGGTGATCCAGGCCGAGCCTGCGCACCCCTACGTCTCCCGTGGCGGCGTCAAGCTCGCCGGCGCGTTGGAGCGCTATCCGATCGAAATCGAGGATCATGTCTGCCTCGACGTCGGCGCGTCCACCGGCGGCTTCACCGAGGTGCTGCTGGCGAACGGCGCAAGCCTGGTGTTCGCAATCGATGTCGGCACCAGCCAGCTGCATCCCTCGCTGCGGGATCATCCAAAGATCGTGTCGATGGAGGAGACCGACATCCGCAGCTATGACGGCAAGCGGCTGCCGGCACGGCCCGATGTCGTCGTCATCGACGTCAGCTTCATCTCGCTCAAGACGGTGCTGCCGGTGGCGCTTTCCCTCGCCGCCGCGCCGATGAGCCTGCTGGCGCTGATCAAGCCGCAGTTCGAGGCTGATAGGAAGCACAACAAGAAGGGCATCGTCCGCGACGCCGCCGTGCACAAGGAGATCTGCGACGACATCGCCGCCTTTGCCGCTTCGCTCGGCTGCACCGACATCGAGATATTTCCCTCCTCGATTGCGGGCGGCGACGGCAATATCGAATTCTTCCTGGGGGCGCGCCGTGGTTGAACGTCTGACGATCGATCACGTTGGCCATCGCGGCGACGGCGTCTCGATGGCGACGGGCGAAGCGATCTATGTGCCCTACACGCTTGGCGGCGAGACCGTCGAGGTCGATCACGTCGCGGGCCGCCATCCCGATCGCCGCAAGCTGCTCGCGGTAGACGTGGCAAGCTCCGAGCGCATCGAGCCGTTCTGTCCGCATTTCGGCGTCTGTGGCGGCTGCGCCATCCAGCACTGGGCAGCCGAGCCCTATCACGCCTGGAAGCGCGGCATCGTGGTCGAAACACTGGCGCAGGCCGGCATCGATTGCGCGGTGGCGCCGCTGGTCGATGCTCACGGCGCCGGGCGCAGGCGCATCACCCTGCACGGCCGCTTCGGCACGCATGACATCCTCAAGGTGGGTTTCTCCGCGACGAGCTCGCACGACGTCATTCCAATTGATCGCTGCCCCATCCTCGATCCCGCGCTCGACGGCGCGCTCGATGCCGCCTGGGCGCTCGCCGAGCCGCTGACATCCAGGATGCCGGTGACCAAGCCGCTCGACATCCAGGTCACCGCCACCGCCAATGGCCTC
>NZ_JALBHA010000109.1:0-15080 GCF_023006445.1 Bradyrhizobium sp. SHOUNA76 | reverse complement strand
GACCAGGGTGTCGCCGGCCCCTGCCCCGCGCACCTGGAGACGAATTACGGCCTGCCCGCCGGCCGACGGCGCCGCCACGATCCGGCTCGCCAGCGAGACGGGCAAGCTATCGCCGATGACCTCGGCCAGGAAGGATTGCGTGATCGGATGCTTCGGGTGCGTGAAGATGTCGGCGACATGGCCGCTCTCGACGACATGGCCGGCATCGAGCACCACGACTTCCTTGGCAAGCTGGCGCACCACGGACATTTCGTGGGTGATCAGCACGATGGTCACCCCGAGCTCGCGGTTGATGTTCGCCAGCAGATCGAGGATCGCGCGCGTGGTCTGCGGATCGAGTGCGGAGGTCGCCTCGTCCGACAAGAGCACGCTTGGCCGCGTCGCCAGCGCGCGGGCGATGCCGACGCGCTGCTTCTGGCCGCCGGAGAGCTCGGACGGATAACGGTCGTGCTTGTCGGCGATGCCGACGAGGGCGAGCAGATCAGTGACGCGGGCCTTGATATCGGCCTTGGCCCAGCCGGCGATCTCGAGCGGCAGCGCAATGTTGTCGGCCGCGGTGCGCGACGACAGCAGATTGAAATGCTGGAAGATCATGCCGATCGAGCGCTGCGCCAGACGCAGCTCACGGCCCGCCAGTGCCGAGATATCGCGGCCGTCCACGATCACGCGACCCGTGGTCGGCTTCTCCAGCCCGTTGATCAGGCGCACCAGGCTCGACTTGCCGGCGCCGGAGCGACCGATCACGCCGGTGATGGAACCGCGCGGGATGGTGAAGTCGATGTCTTGCAGCGCGTTGACGCCGGGCTTGCCGCGATAGGCCGGATAGGTCTTCGAGATGCCGGCGAAACGGACCATCGCGTCCGGCTCAGCTGCGGCAGGAGCAATCGCTTCAGGCGGCGCTATCGGATGTCCGACGGCGAGCGATTGATGAGCGTTCATGGAGACGGCCTTCATGCATCATAGTTCCCTCGCCCACCCGAAAAGGCAAACGAGAGCCGGGTCGCATCAGCGACTGGAGGGTGGAACAGCAGCAAACACCTCAAAGGGGCGCGCGCTGCACCGCAGCATACATCATCGCCTTTTCCAGTCTTTGTTGCAATGTCAGATATTTGCGAGGAGGTGGACGAAGATTCCCCAAACCCTCCCCGGAGAAGAAAATTTCTTCGCCGGGGTATGAGCCTCCCGCCGGGCTCATCGCATCTGTAGCCAGGGCAGCACGATCAGCAGCAGCCCGGCAAAATAGAGCAGCCCGAAGATCAGGCCAAAGCCCCAGAACTGGCCCTTTCCGATATAGCCGCTGCCGAAATACATCGGCGCCGGTCCGGTCGCGTAAGGCGAGATCACGCCCATCAGGCCGAGCGAGTACATGCAGAGCATGGCGAGTGTCGTGACGGGCAGGCCGGGGATGCCCGATCCGACCGCGAGCACGACCGGCAGGACGGCGGCGGCATGCGAGGTGATGCTCGAGAAGAAATAGTGGATCCAGAAGAACAGCGCGACCAGCAGCAGCATCGCGGTCGACGGCGACAGCCCGGCGAGCGGCTTTGCGTATTCGGTCGCGAACCATTTGATGAAACCGATCTCGTTGAGGCCGGAGGCCAGCGTCAGCAGCGAGGTGAAATAGAAAAACACCTCCCACGCGCTCTTCTCGCTGACGATGTCGGCAAACTCGATCACGCCGGTCACCAGCATCAGCGAGATCACGATGAACACGACGGTGGTCGCGTTGACGAAGTTCGAGCCGAGGACGGGCACATGAATGTCCGGGCTCGAGCCCGCGATCCACAGGAACATTGCGAGCACGATCAGCCCGAGCATGATCCACTCGTTGCGCGACATCGGGCCCATCTCGGCGAGTTCCTTCGCCGCCCATTCGGAGATCTCCGGGCTGCGTTTCACCTCGGGGCGGCACATCGCGTAGCTGAGCAGCGGCACGAGCACCATCAGGAGTATGCCGAGCGGCGCGAAGCCGAGAAACCACTGGCCCCAGCTGACCTCGACCCCGACCGTCTTCTTGGCGATCGCCAGCGCCGCCGCGTTGGGCGCAAGCGCCGTGAAGAACAGCGAGCTGGTGACGGCGGTCGCGGCAAACGCCGTCCACATCACATAGGTGCCGATCCTGCCGGCGGTCGGCCCCGGCTCGGAGCCGTAGATGCGCGGAATGTTGCTGATGATGGGATAGACGATGCCGCCGCTGCGGGCGGTGTTCGACGGCGTCGCCGGCGCGAGCAGGAAGTCCGACATCGCCACGGCATAGCCGAGGCCGAGCGTGTTGCGGCCGAGCCGCTGCACCAGCACCAGGGCAATGCGCCGGCCGAGCTGGCTCTTGCGATAGCCGATCGAGAACACGAAGGCGCCGACGATCAACCAGACCGTGCTCTCGGCAAAGCCTGCCAGCATCCAGCGCAGCGACTTGGTCGGATCGGGATCGATATAGCCAGCGACGCCCGCGACCGTCAGGCCGATGAATCCGACCGCGCCAACCGGCATCGATTCCAGGATGAGCCCGGTGATGACGGCCGCGAACACGGCGAAATAGTGCCACTGATTGACGTTGAGCCCTGAGGGCACCGGCCACAGATAGATGGCCAGCCACACCACGAGCGGTGCGATCAGCTTCCAGCGAAACCCTTTTGCTTCAGGCGCCTGTGAACCAGTGGCCATGAGCCCTCCCCTCGATTTCCGTCACATCGTGCGCCCGTTGTCCGGGCTGCTTTTGTCCCTGCGCGGCGTATACGGATTGTCCGCGATGCGATCAATGGTCTGACGTCGGTTTCTACCGCCCCTTGAAGCGCGGCTTGCGGCGGGCCAGGAACGCATCGACGCCCTCCTTGTGATCCTCGCTGAAGCCAGCGAGCGCGAACTGGTCGACGTCCATGTGGCTGGCGAGATCGTCAAGCGCATGCGCGAGCCGGTTGACGGTGAGTTTCGTCATCGCCACCGAGAGCGGCGGCTGCACGGCGACCTTCCGGGCGAGATCCATGGCGGCATCGAACGCATGGCCGGGATCGACGACGTGCTCCACCAGACCCCATTCATAGGCTTCCTCCGCAGAGATGCGCTGATCGGCCAGGATCACCGCCTGCTTGGTGCGGGCGGGCCCGATCAGATGCAGCATGCGCGGGATGCTCTGCCAGCTCATGTTCATGCCGAGCCCGATTTCGGGCACACGCAGATGGGCGTTGCTCCCCATGACACGGAAGTCGAGCGCAACGGCCAGGGCCACGCCGCCGCCGACGCAAAAGCCCTCGATCGCCGCGATCGTGATCTGCTCCATCTCGTGCCAGGCCTGGGTGAGGCGTGGCCCGAGCTTGAGGTGACGCCGCAGCGTGCCGAGATCCATGTCCTTGCGAGCGCGTCCCTCGGCGTCCTTCAGGTCGAAACCGGCGCTGAATGCGCTCGCGCTGCCGGTCAGCACGACGACGGAGGTCGCAGCATCATCCTCGAAGCTGCGCGCCGCCGCGGTGAGCTGGCGCAGCGCCTCCGGCGACAGCGCGTTGATGCCGTCGCCGCGGTCGAAACGCACCACCGCGATCCGTCCCTCGGGCCCGAGGCCCTTTTCGATCTTCACGTAGTCCGTCAACGCGACCTCCCCGTTCATGGTCTTGGGTGCATCACAAATGCCCGGTGCGCTGGTGCTCCGGCTCGCTGCCCTTGACCGGAAACCTGATCGTGGTCCCGATCGTGATCCAGTTGGCGTTCTCGCCGCTGATGTTGCGGCCGTAGATCACGTCGACGGAAAATATCTCGTTCGGCCGGTAGCGGACACCTGTCTGCAACCGCGGCTGCACGACGCTCGCGATCTCGGACGAGCCGGCCTGGCCATACGCCTCGATCGTCCACTGCAACGTGTCGGTGAACTTCCAGTCAAAGCCGATGCCATAGGTCAGGTAGTGGCGATCGACGGTACGATCCCACAGCCAGCCCCCATTGACGTTGAGGCGCATGGTCTCGGACAGGCGGAAGGTCGCCGGGATGACCGCGAAGGCGGACAGCCCCTCGCCGGTCGCCACGTCGAATGAGCCACCACCATAGGCCGACAATCCCCATCGCCCCACCCCCGTAGGGATGAAATTTGTCTTGGCTTTCGGAGCGACCGTCGCGCTCCAGTCGCCATCGCTTCTGGCGCGGACGGTCTGCATGCTCAAC
This sequence comes from Bradyrhizobium sp. SHOUNA76, assembly GCF_023006445.1. Taxonomy (NCBI): domain Bacteria; kingdom Pseudomonadati; phylum Pseudomonadota; class Alphaproteobacteria; order Hyphomicrobiales; family Nitrobacteraceae; genus Bradyrhizobium; species Bradyrhizobium sp. SHOUNA76. The sequence continues at coordinate 10,931 of NZ_JALBHA010000109.1, read as the reverse complement.
TCGATCGGCCTAAAGGGATCGACGACGCAAGAGGGATTGGCGACCGCCAGAAAATCCGTGTTGGACGCCGTTGACATCCAGCTTTCCACCTTGCAGGAGCCGACCTCGGAGATATCGGCGGCATCGACCGCATAGGCGCCATTCGCGGCGCGCGCATCATGCGCCGCCACCGCGGAAAGAGCCGCGATCGCGGCGGTTATTGCGGTTCGTGCAGCCCTGCCCATGGCTGGATGTTAGCAGAGTCTTCGCCTCGACAAGGCCCGGATTCTGGGACTATCTTCGCGCCATGAGCGAGCATCATCACGACCACGATCATTCCGAATTGTCGGAGACCGAGCTGCGCGTGCGCGCGCTCGAGACGATCCTGACCGAAAAAGGCTATGTCGAGCCCGCCGCCCTCGATGCCATCATCCAGGCCTATGAGACCAAGATCGGCCCGCACAACGGCGCGCGCGTCGTCGCCAAGGCGTGGACCGATCCCGCCTTCAGGCAGGCGCTGCTGGAGGATGGCTCCAAAGCCATCGGCACGCTCGGCCATGTCAGCCGGGTCGGCGACCATCTCGTCGTGGTCGAGAACACGCCGCAGCGGCACAACATGGTCGTGTGCACGCTGTGCTCCTGCTACCCCTGGGAAATGCTCGGACTGCCGCCGGTCTGGTACAAGGCTGCGCCCTACCGGTCCCGTGCCGTGAAGGACCCGCGCGGCGTGCTCGCCGATTTCGACGTCACCCTGCCGAAGGACATGGAGATCCGGGTCTGGGACTCGACGGCAGAGACGCGCTTCCTGGTGCTGCCGATGCGCCCCGAAGGCACCGAAGGCTGGAGCGAGGAGCAGCTAGCCGAGCTCGTCACCCGCGACTCCATGATCGGGACCGGCTTTCCCAGGACACCCGGAGCGCCCTCGTGAACGGCGTGCACGACATGGGCGGCATGGACGGGTTCGGCAAGGTCGAGCCCGAGCCGAACGAGCCGATGTTCCACGAGGAATGGGAATCCCGCGTGCTCGCGATGGTGCGCGCGATGGGCGCGGCCGGCGCCTTCAACATCGACACCTCGCGCTTTTATCGCGAAACGCTGCCGCCGCACGTGTATCTGTCGAGCTCCTATTACAAGAAATGGTTTCTCGGGCTCGAGGAGATGCTGATCGAGAAGGGCTACCTCACGAGGGACGAGGTTGCCGCCGGCCATGCGATGCAGCCCGCAAAGACGCTCAAGCACGGCAAGTTCGATCTCGCGAACGTCGAGCGCGTGATGGTGCGCGGCAAGTTTGCTCGGCCTGCCCCCGCGCCCGCGAAATTCAGCATCGGCGATCGTGTACGCGCCAGGAACATTCATCCGGCCACGCACACCAGGCTGCCGCGCTATGTGCGCGGCCATGTCGGTGTCGTCGAGCTGAACCACGGCTGCCATGTGTTTCCGGATTCCGCAGCGATGGAGCTCGGCGAAAATCCTCAATGGCTCTACACCGTCGTGTTCGAAGGCCGTGATCTCTGGGGCGAGGATGGCGATGCCACGCTGAAGGTCTCGATTGACGCCTTCGAGCCCTATCTGGATCCGGCGTGATGAGCGGTAGCGCCGCTGCCGCCGCGACAGCGGCGATCCCGAGCATTCCGCGCGATGATGACGGCCCGGTGTTCCGCGCGCCCTGGGAGGCGCATGCCTTCGCAATGGCGTTGACGCTGCACGAGCGCGGCGTGTTCACCTGGCCCGAATGGGCCGCTAGCCTCGCCTCCGAGATCAAGCGCGCGCAGGCCGCCGGCGACCCCGACACGGGCGAAACCTACTATCTGCACTGGCTGGCCACACTCGAAGGATTGGTCGCACGCAAGGGCGTCGCGTCGCTGGAGACGCTGCACCGCTACCGCGATGCCTGGGACCACGCCGCGGACCGCACACCGCATGGCAAGCCGATTGAGCTTAAGCCGGAGGATTTTGGCTAGCTGGCGCTGCACTCGTGTCCCGGACAAAGCTGCAACGCGCGAGCGTTGCGGCGCAGAGCCGGGACCCAGACGGCAAACATGATACCTTACGGAAGTATGGGCCCCGGCTCTGCAGCGCACCGATGAAGCAGCGCTGCGCTGCGTCCGGGGCACGAGAGCGCGCTACTCTCTCGACACCGTCATTGCGAGCGCAGCGAAGCAATCCAGACTCTCACCGCGGCGGCAGTCTGGATTGCTTCGTCGCAAGAGCTCCTCGCAATGACGGCGGAGAGAGACGAGCTACCTCCCCGCCACGAACTCCCGCCACCCCTTCGCGCGCAGGCTGCACGCGGGGCACTCGCCGCAGCCATAGCCCCAATCGTGCTGCGCGCCGCGCATCCCGAGGTAGCAGGTGTGGGAGTGCTCGCGGATGAGATCGACCAGCCCCTCGCCGCCGAGATCCTGCGCGAGCTGCCACGTCGCGGCCTTGTCGATCCACATCAAGGGCGTATGCAGCTCGAACTTTCTGGCCATGCCCAGCGAGAGCGCGGCCTCCATGGCGCGGATGGTGTCGTCGCGGCAATCGGGATAGCCGGAATAATCGGTCTCGCACATGCCGCCGACGATGTGCGTGATGCCGCGCCGATACGCCAGCGCCGCGGCGAAGGTCAAAAATACCAGATTGCGGCCGGGTACGAACGTGTTGGGCAAGCCGTCGGCGCCCATCGCGATCGCGACGTCGCGCGTCAGCGCGGTCTCGGACACGTCGGCCAGCGTCGGGATCGACAGCGTGTGGCTTTCGCCGAGCTTTGCGGCCCAATCGGCGCGCAAGCCTTTCACGCCGGCGAATAGCCGCTCGCGGCAATCGAGCTCGATGGCGTGGCGCTGGCCGTAGTCGAATCCCAGCGTCTCCACGCGCGCAAAGCGGCTCAGCGCCCAGGCCAGGCAGGTGGTGGAATCCTGGCCGCCGGAGAACAGCACCAGCGCCGTTTGTGATGAAAGTGCGTCGCTCATGCCGTGCGCTTTACCACTGCCCGAGGGGCCCGCCAATCGGTGGAAATCGGCCTGTTCCGCCTCCTTGCGCTGGGATCGGCCGGCGGCTTTTGGCATAAGGTTTCGGACCCAGGAGACGCCCCCGCAATGACCCCTTCCCGCGACATTTCCCGCCTGATCGAGATCATGGCGGCGCTGCGCACGCCGGTCACCGGCTGCCCCTGGGACCTCGAGCAGGATTTCGCGACCATCGCACCCTATACGATCGAGGAGGCCTACGAGGTGGTCGAGGCCATCACCCGCGGCGATCTCGACGATCTCCGTGAGGAGCTCGGCGACCTCCTGCTCCAGGTCGTGTTCCACGCCCAGATGGCTTCGGAGCAGAACGCCTTTGGGTTTGGCGACGTCGTCGAGGCCATTACGCGCAAGATGATCCGCCGCCATCCCCATGTCTTCGCCGACAAGGACGGCAATCTCGCCTCCTCCCACGTCAAGGAAGTCTGGGACCGCATCAAGGCCGAGGAGAAGGCCGAACGCGCCGCGCGCCGGCCGCTGGAAGAGGCGCCGACCCACAAATCGCTGCTGTCAGGTGTGAAGGCCGGCCAGCCCGCGCTGACGCGCGCCGTGGAGCTGCAGCGCAAGGCTTCCACCGTAGGCTTCGACTGGAACGACCCGCGCGCGGTGCTGGCAAAGATCCGCGAGGAAGCCGACGAGATCGAGGCCGCGCTCGACCGCAACGACAAGCTGGAGATCGCCGAAGAGACCGGCGACCTGATGTTCGCCCTCGTCAACCTCGCCCGCCATGTCGATGCCGATCCCGAGGCCGCCTTGCGCGCGACGAATGCGAAATTCGAGCGGCGCTTTGCCTATATCGAGCGGGCGCTGGAGGCGCAGGGCCGGACGCTGGAACAGGCTTCGCTGGCGGAGATGGACGCACTGTGGAATGCGGCGAAGACGGCTACGTGATGCAAGGACGCGCCATGGAAATCAGACAGGACGATCCGAAGGCGCCGCACGTCGCCGATCTGCTGACCCATCATCTGGAAGAACTCCGCAGCGTCATGGGCGAGCACGCGCAAGCGCTGGATGCGAGCGGTCTGTCGGCTCCGACCGTGACGTTCTGGACGGTTTGGCACGGCGATGTGCTGGCTGGCTTCGGTGCCCTGAAGCAGCTGGATAAGACACTCGGCGAAGTGAAGTCGATGCGCGCCGCGCCGGCCGCGCGTGGGACCGGGGTCGGTCGCGCTATCCTGCTCCACATCATCGGCGAAGCTCGCAAGCGAGGCTATGCGCGTCTCAACCTGGAGACCGGCACGGCGCCGCTGCACGCTCCCGCCGTCGCGCTCTACCGCAGCGTCGGTTTCGTCCCCTGCGAGCCGTTCGCCGACTACCAGGCGAGCCCGCACAACCAGTTCATGAGCCTCGACCTGTCGAGGTGATTCTCCCCGCCGTAGCCCGGATGGAGCGCAGCGCAATCCGGAGCCAATCTGTCCGAACGCGAGTATCCCGGATTAAGCTTTGGCTCCATCCGGGCTACTGAGCCACTGGCCCTAGGCCGACAGGCGCGGCACCGCGTCGAACCTGTTCACCACGATATCCCGCTTGGTCTCGTCCACCCGCACGGTCATGTCGAAGCGACCGTCGTGAAGCTCTTTCGCCAGCACCTCGGCATTGCGATGCAGCCAGGAGATGCCGGCGCCGTCGGCGGCGTCGATGGAGAGATCAAGCGTGATGCGTTTTGCGGCGAGACGCTCCTCGATCGCCGCGAGCAATGCATCGACCCCCTCGCCCGATACGGCCGAGACCAGCATCGCCGGGTGATCCTCGGGCCTGCGCGCGGCGATGTTCAAGAGCTCTTCGCGCTGCTCGGAATCGTAGCGGTCGATCTTGTTCCAGACCTCGATGATGCGGCCTGAGTCATCGGGGTTGATGCCGAGCTGGCGCAGCACGGCGTCGACGTCGCTCTGCTGCGCTTCGGCGTCCTCGTGCGAGATGTCGCGGACATGGAGAATGACGTCGGCCTCCAGCACCTCTTCCAGCGTGGCGCGGAAGGCGGCGACGAGCTGGGTCGGCAGGTTGGAGATGAAGCCGACGGTGTCCGACAGCATCGCCTTGCCGCCATGCGGCAGGCTCAGCGCACGCAACGTCGGATCGAGGGTGGCGAACAGCATGTCGGCGGCCTGCACGTCGGCGCGCGTCAGGCGGTTGAACAGCGTCGACTTGCCGGCATTGGTGTAGCCGACCAGCGCGACGACGCGATACGGCACGCGCTGGCGGCCCGCACGATGCAGCCGGCGCGTCGCCTGCACCTTCTTCAGCTCGCCCTCGAGCTTGGAGATGCGCTCCTGGATCAGGCGGCGGTCGGCCTCGATCTGCGTCTCGCCGGGACCGCCCATGAATCCGAAGCCGCCGCGCTGGCGTTCGAGATGGGTCCACGAGCGCACGAGGCGCGAGCGCTGGTAGTTGAGATGCGCAAGCTCGACCTGGAGTGAGCCTTCCCGCGTCTTGGCGCGGCGGCCGAAGATTTCCAGGATCAGTCCGGTGCGGTCGAGCACCTTGGCGTGCAATTCCTTCTCGAGATTGCGCTGCTGGATCGGCGCCAGCGCGCAATCCATCACGACGAGCTCGACGTCGAGGGTCTTGATCAGCCCCGCGATCTCCTCGACCTTGCCCTTGCCGATATACGTCGCGGGCCTGATCTGGTTGATCGGCGCGATGATGGCGTCGGCAATGACGAGGTCGATCGCGCGCGCAAGGCCCGCGGCTTCATCAAGCCGGGCCTCGGCGTCACGCAAGACATGAGTTTCCGATTGCGCGTCGGCACTGCCCGCGCGCACTCGCAAGTAGGGACCGATGACAAGCACCCGCCCCGTCTGCTTAGCCCCAGCCGACCGCGGACGGTCGGCATCCCCGTCGAAATTCCGGGGTTCCAATCAGATCACTCTCAAGCCGGCTGATCCTCGCCGCCTTCGAACAACTGAATCGGTGCGCCCGGCATGATGGTCGAGATCGCGTGCTTGTAGACAAGCTGCGAATGACCGTCGCGCCGAAGCAGCAAACAGAAATTGTCGAACCAGGTCACGATGCCCTGGAGCTTCACTCCGTTGACCAGAAAGATCGTCAGTGGCGTCTTGGTTTTGCGAACGTGATTAAGGAAGGTGTCCTGTAGGTTTTGTGCGCGGTCTGCCGCCATTGTTTTTTTCTCGCTTTGAGTTTCTTTTTATTGCGCCGGTTGCGGCCCTCTTGGTGATGTTCGAGGCCTCTCCCGGTTGCCGTTCCTCATGAGATCCCCCTCGGAAGGAACAGCTGTGCAATTAGAGGACAGGTGGACCTATTAGGCAAGCAGCTTCACGCGGCAAGGCACGCCGTATTGCCCCGAAAAACTACGGAAATCGATGATTTTTCTTACCCATCCCCGAGCTGTAACCGCAGCCCTGCGGCGCTAGATTCCTGTTTTAAAGCGTTTTCTTTACGCGAACCGGGAATCCACTTCGCTCGAAAACGCTCTAGCCGACACCGAGCGCCTTCAGCTTCCGGTGCAGTGCCGAACGTTCCATGCCAACGAACTCGGCCGTTCGAGAAATATTTCCTGAAAAACGGCTGATCTGTGCAATCAAATAGTCGCGCTCGAAGACTTCGCGCGCCTCACGCAGCGGCAGGCCCATGATGTGCTCGCCGTTGTTGCTGGTCGGCATCGCCGGCACCATGGAGCCGACGTCCTGCGGCAGCATGTCGGCCGTGATGATGACCTCCGGGCCACCCGCAGCCAGAATCATGACTCTCTCAACGTTGTTGCGGAGCTGGCGCACATTGCCCGGCCAGACATGCGATTGCAGCACCGCCATCGCATCCTGCCCGATCTGCCGCTTGGGCAGGCCGCTGCCGGCCGAAATCTGCTCCATGAAGTAGTCGATCAATTCCGGGATGTCCTCGCGCCGTTCCGACAGCGCGGGCACGCGGATCGGCACCACCGAGAGCCGATGATAGAGATCCTCGCGGAAATGGCCGGCCGCGATCTCCTCTTCGAGATTGCGCGCGGTCGATGAGATGATGCGGACGTCGACCTGCACCTTGGCGGTACCGCCGACGCGCTGGAACGACTGCTCCACCAGCACGCGCAAGATCTTGTTCTGGGTCTCGCGCGGCATGTCCGCGATCTCGTCGATGAACAGCGTGCCGCCATGGGCTTCCTCGAGCGCGCCGGGCTTGCGCGCGTGTTCGCCGTTGGACTGTTCCACGCCGAACAACTCGTGCTCCATGCGCTCGGGCGTGATCGCGGCGGCGTTGATGACGACGAAGGGACCGTCGGCACGGCCGGAGGCCGTGTGCAGCGTGCGTGCGGTCAATTCCTTGCCGGCGCCGGCGGGGCCGACGATCAGGATGCGGCTGTTGGCTTTGGCCGCACGCTCGATGGTCTGGCGCAGCTGGTTCATGCTGGGCGAACGGCCGACAAGCTGGCTGGCGCTCGGCGCCAGCTGCTTCAGCTCCTTGACCTCGCGCTTGAGCCGTGAGTTCTCCAGCGCTCTGGTCGCGACCAGGATCAGGCGATCGGCCTTGAACGGCTTCTCGATGAAGTCGTAGGCGCCGCGCTTGATCGCGGCGACCGCGGTCTCGATGTTGCCGTGGCCGGAGATCATCACCACCGGCAGGTCGGCATTGTCCTTCTTGACCTGCTCCAGCAGCTGCAAGCCGTCGAGCTTGGAGCCCTGCAGCCAGATGTCGAGGAACACCAGATGCGGCCTGCGGTTGGCGATCTCGGCGAGTGCCGTATCGCTGTCGCGCGCGGTCCGGGTGACGAAGCCCTCGTCCTCGAGAATGCCCGCAACGAGATCGCGAATATCGGCCTCATCATCGACAATCAGAATTTCACTAGCCATGGGTTCGCGCCTGTCTTGTCAGCTGCCTGTTTTGGCTTCGATTTTCGTTGAATCATTGGTCTTTTCAGCGGGCTCTTTGGTTTCGGCCGCCGGCTCTTTTGTTTCCTGCGCCTGATCCTTGACAGGAGCGCCGGCCTGCTCGGCTCCCTCGGACTTCGCAGGTTGCCCGGAGATCGCAAAGCGCATCCGCATCCAGGCGCCGCGCTGGCCCGCGCGAAAGTCGGAAGCATCCTTCAGCTCGATGCGCCCGCCATGGTCTTCCAGCACGCGCCCGACGATTGCAAGGCCGAGCCCGGTGCCTTTGGCGCGCGTGGTAACATACGGCTCGAGCAGACGCGAGCGCGCGACCTTGGGCAGGCCGATGCCGTTGTCGACCACGTCGATCAGCACGTCCTCGCCTTCGCGCGACACCACGACGTCGATACGGCCTTTTCCGAGTTCCTCCAGCGGGACCTGCTCGATCGCCTCGGTGGCGTTCTTGACGATGTTGGTGACCGCCTGGGAGATCAGCCGTCGGTCGAACTGGGCGCGCAGCGGATCCTGCTTGAACTCGGCCTCGATATCGATCTCGGGATGGGCGACCTTCATCAGGAACACCGCCTGCCGCACGGTGTCGGCGACGTCCTCGCCCTCCATCACCGGCTTCGGCATCCGCGCGAAGCGCGAGAACTCGTCGACCATGCGCCTGATGTCGTCGACCTGGCGCACGATGGTATCGGTGCACTGGTCGAAGATCTGCTTGTCCTTGGCCTCGGTGATGTCCTTGCCGAATTTGCGGCGAATGCGCTCAGCGGAGAGCTGGATCGGCGTCAGCGGGTTCTTGATCTCGTGGGCGATGCGGCGCGCCACGTCGCCCCAGGCCGAGGTGCGCTGCGCCGAGACCAGCTCGGTGATGTCGTCGAGCGTGATGATGTAGCTGTCGTGCGGCTGGTTCTTCTCAGCGCTGACGCGGACTGACAGATTGCGTTCCTGCCCGTCGCGGGTGATCGTGATCTGGCCCTGCACCAGACGCTGGGTCCCTTCCCGCGCCGTCTTCATCATCTCGTCGAGCTCGGGCAGCACGTCGGAGAGCGGATGGCCGAGCGTCTCGGATTCGGCGTGCCCGATCAGCTTCTCGGCGGAGCGGTTCAAAATGCCGACGCTGCCGGAGGCATCGACGCCGATGATGCCGGCGCTCGCCGAGGACAGCACGGCCTCGATGAAGCGGCGGCGGCTGTCGATGAGGTCACTGGCGTTGACGAGCTCGTCGCGCTGGCTGCGCAATTCCTGCGTCATCTTGTTGAAGGTCTCGCCGAGCTGGGCGAGATCGCCTTCCGACTGGTGCACCGGCACCTGGACATGGAGATCGCCGGTCGAGACCGTGTGGGCCGCATTCATCAGCCGCCGGATCGGCGAGACCAGCGAGTTGGCGAAGTTGAGACCGATCAGCACCGAGGCCATCAGGATGGTCAGCGCGATCACCGCGAACATCAGCGCGAAGGCGACCTGGATGCCGAGGCGGCGGGACTCGATCTGGGCGTATTCGGCGACGCTGACCTCGGTCTGCTTGAGCTGATTGACGACGTTGGGATCAAGCGGGCGGGCGACATAGAGGAAGGTGTCGTTGAAGGCGCGAAGGCGGATCACCGCGGCAACGTAGCTCGCGTCCGGCAGCACCGCGATCTCGGGTTCGTTCTCGTTGACGTTGCTGAGGAAGTCGGGCGCCGGCGGCGAATAAGCGAGCCGCATGCCGGTCTCGGCGGATTCCAGGATGTTGGTGTTCTTGTCGATGATCATCGCGCCGGGCAGATTGCGCGAGCCGGCGCTGGCGGTGAGCATCTCGCGGAACGAGCGGCGATCCTGGTCGTAGAGCGGCCGGGCGTGCGCGATGTCGTTGGCCATGCCGAGAATGTCGCCACGGATCAGCTGCGCATGGTCCTGCATGTAGGCCCGCGCGATCGTCAGCGAATTCTGGATCACCTCCTTGGTCGGGCCGGAGAATAACCGGTCGAGGCCGCGCTCGATGGTGACGTTGGCGACGACGGCGACCAGCACCGCCGGCAGCACCGCCACGATCGAGAACAGGCTGACGATCTGGACATGGAGGCGCGCCGCCGCCCTGCCCCGCCGCCGCGCCAGGATCAGCTGCCAGAGCTCGCGGACGATGATGCCGACCAGCAGCAGGATCGTAGCCGCATTGATCAGGTAGAACGAGCGGACGACTTCGGGCGTCGGCTCGATCTTGGTGAGGCCGGTCAGGACCAGGAAGGTCAGAAACGCCGAGCCCAGTGCCAGGGCCACGGCAATGGGCGCCAGCCAGCGTCGCACCGACCAACGCCGGGGCTCTTCCGCTGGGGCCGTGTCAAAGTGTGCGGCCGAGGTATCTGCGCTGGTCATTCCGGCAATGGTGGTGCTGAAAACGGGTCCGCGACGGGGCGGATACTGATGTATTCGTACCACAATGTTGCCGAATTGCGACAATTCCGCGGCGCCCGCGATGGGACGGAACGGCGCATCCACAGGGCAATGCCAAATCAGCCGGAACGGAATCCGGCTATACGGGCTTGACCCGGCATGGACAGGATCTTTCTCGCGATAATGGCTTCGGCTGTACTGCTGCTGATCGTGGCCTCCGACCTGCTGGTCAATGGCCCGGGTCTGCAGGAACGAGCTGACTTGGCCATGCTGCCAACATCAACTCGCCTGGTGAGATAGGCGCGGCAGTGCACCCCTCCGGGCAAATGACGAGATTGTCCCCTTTCAGCGGAACATTTTGGTCCGTGTCGGACTTCTGCTCACCGCGTCGGCCATAACGGCCAGCGCGATCCGGACAGGCTCAGCTCCGCTTTGGTAGGGGGAGCTGAGCCACCGCCGCGCAAACGCGTTCAGCGTCTGTCGCGAGCAGTCTAGCCCCCGCTGCGATAGACCTGGATATCGAGATCCCGGATCTTCTTGCGCAGCGTGTTGCGGTTGAGGCCGAGCAGGTCCGCGGCGCGGATCTGGTTACCGCGGGTGGCGGCGAGCGCGGCCGTGAGCAGCGGCACCTCGATCTCCTTGAGGATGCGGTGATAGAGGCCGGGCGGCGGCACGCCGTTCGGAAAGCCCTGGAAGTGCGAGGACAGATACGCCTCCACGGCGCCGCCGAGATTGTCGACGCCCTGCT
>NZ_JALBHA010001099.1:0-570 GCF_023006445.1 Bradyrhizobium sp. SHOUNA76 | reverse complement strand
GGCGCGACGAGAGAGCAGCGCTGATCGCCCGCGCGCAAGGCGCACCACGCCATCTTGTCATTCGCGCATTCGCGCGCCGGCATCAACCGGCGCGCACTCGATTTATAGCAATACTAATTCCAAATCTGATGATTGAGGGACCATTGCGTCCTTCTGCACTTCAAGCCCGGGAATGCACTTGTTAGTCGTGCCCGTCAGGAATGATGGGGTCGCGAATGACAACATATCTAAGGACGGCAACGAGATTGATTGGCGGCGCGCTGCCGCTGTTGGCAGGCCTGATCGACGCGGCGCCAGCCGAGGCACAATCATCGTCGCAGGAATTGCCCGCCGTCGTCGTCGAACGGCCGTCGTCGCGACCAAAGGCGGGAACACGTCCGCTCCGCTCGCGGCAGGCCGGGCAGACAACGAACCGACGCCGTCAGCACGCACAGTCGAACGCCAATTCGCCGGCGGCGGGTGGTGGTGGTGCTGCTGCGGAGACCGCGACAGGCCCGGTGCAGGGCTATGTGGCAAGTCGCAGCGGCACCGGCACCAAGACCGACACGCCGCTCCGCGAGACGCCGCAGT
>NZ_JALBHA010001098.1:0-572 GCF_023006445.1 Bradyrhizobium sp. SHOUNA76 | reverse complement strand
CCTGTTCGGCCGCCATGCGCGCGGTGATCAGCGAGCCCGAGCGGTGCGCGGCTTCCACCACGACCACGCCGAGCGAGGCGCCCGAGATCAATCGGTTTCGGCGAGGGAAGTCACGGGCGCGCGGCTCGTGGCCTAGCGGCATCTCGGAGATCGCGGCGCCCGCGTGGTCGAGGATCGCTGTGAGGAGATCGCCATGCTCGGGCGGATAGATGCAATCATGCCCGCCGGCCAGCACCGCGACCGTGCCGCTCTCGACGCTGGTGCGATGCGCGGCCTGATCGACGCCGCGGGCGAGGCCGGAGATGACCACAAAGCCGGCTTCGCCGAGCTCACGCGCCAGCATGCCGGCAAACTTCAGCCCGGCGCCGGAAGCATTGCGCGAGCCGACGATCGCAATCATCGGCCGCATCAAGGTTTTGATGTCGCCGCGCACGGCGAGCAGCGGCGGCGCATCGTCGATCATCGCCAGCCGCTCAGGATAACCGTCCTCGCCTGGCGCGAGCCAGGCGATGCCGAATTTGCGGCTCGCGGCAAGCTCGGCCTTGGCTTCGTCGGCACTGCAGATGCGTCCC
>NZ_JALBHA010001097.1:0-572 GCF_023006445.1 Bradyrhizobium sp. SHOUNA76 | reverse complement strand
CCGAACACGACCGCACGCGAGGAGCCGCCGGCGCCGAGCACCAGCGCTTCCTCGGCCGCCCCCCAGCCGGGCGCGCTGGCGTCGAGATTGTTGATAAAGCCTTCGACGTCGGTGTTGGTCGAGTGGAGCTCGCCGTCGGCAAACCATAGCGTGTTGGCCGCGCCTACGGCCTTTGCCCGGGCATCGGGCGTCGACAGCGCCAGCACGCCTTCCTTGTGCGGGATGGTGACGTTGGCGCCGACGAAACCGCGCAACGACAGCCGCAGCACGAAATCCCTGAGATCCTCCGGCGGCACCGCCTCGATGACGTAGCCGCCTCCAATGCCCAGCGTGCGCAGCCAGTAATGATGGATCAGCGGCGAGCGCGAATGCGCGGCCGGCCATCCGATCAGACAGGCTGCAGGAGCTTTGGACGCGGTCATCTTTCCCTCGGGGTCGTATTCCCGAGGCGATCCATTTCGCGTCGCGCCCGCTCTGTCAAGCGCGCAGGGACTGTCAGCTCGCGGCCGCCTCCTCGCCCGCGCCGCCCTTGATGTCGGCAATCGCGCGCTCGAGGCTCTGACGATAGCGCG
>NZ_JALBHA010001096.1:0-579 GCF_023006445.1 Bradyrhizobium sp. SHOUNA76 | reverse complement strand
CCTGAAGTCCATCGAACGCCGACAGCGCCGCAACGTCCGGCCATGGCGCCGCGGGCCACACCGCATATCGCCGCCCCTTCTCGCCCAAGTGCACCCCCGGCCGTGAGCGAGCGATCGGGACCGCAGCGCGAGATGCTTTCGCGCCAATCCGCAGAACGCCAAGACCGCATCGACCGCTTGCAGCGACGCGTGCAGCAATTGCAATCGCAGAAGCCGGAAGGCACAAGGGCACGAGACCAGCAGCAACGGTTGCTGCAGTCGCAGAGCCGCCTTCTTGAGCGCGAGCAGCGCGTCCAACAGCGCTCGCAGCACGTCGAGCAGCGACAGCGCGAGATGCTGTCGCGCCAGACGACGGAGCGCCAGACCCGCATCGAACGCCTGCAGCAGCGCGTGCAGCAATTGCAGTCGCAAAAGCCGGAAGGTGCGCAGGCGCAACGTCAGCAGCAACGGATGCTCCAGACGCAGAACCGCCTGCTTGATCGTGAGCAGCGCGCCCAGCAAGGTGACCTGGCGCGCCAGCAGCGGCTCGGACTGCAGGCTCCGGCCGCGCGCGCTTCGGCTCTAGCGGCCGCCACGCAG
>NZ_JALBHA010001095.1:0-579 GCF_023006445.1 Bradyrhizobium sp. SHOUNA76 | reverse complement strand
ATCCGCGATGCCGTCACCACCAAGATGACGCGTGGAGAGATCGCGCAGGCCCGCCTGCGGGCGCTGGAATGGGCGCCGAGCCGCGAGCACTGAGCGCCGCGCCTTTGTCGACTGTCAGCTCGGTCACCTATTGGTACGTGATCTTCGGGAGGGCGGTGTAGCGCGCCATCGCCATCGTGGTGTTTGTCCGACGTGTCAAATCGCTTCGCAGGATCCGCAAAGCACGCCGATCGGTAAATCATTGAAAAACCTGTCCCCGTCTACTGTGCATGGGGTTGTTTTCGCGTTTGTGTGTGGGGGCGGCCCCGGAACGGCGATGGTCCCGATCCCAGGCTTCAGCCCGGCCAGCCGCCGAGCCAGTTCGTGTACCAGGTCTCGCCCAGCCATCCGATCCAGATCGCCGGTGCCAGGAACAGCCCGAACGGCAGGAACGCCGTCGCGCGCAGCGGCTTCCGTTGCAGAGCAGCATTGGCGACATAGGCACCGATCGCGAGCAGCGCCGCAAGCTCGATCACCGCGACCACGGTCGCAAGATCGAGCCAGGCGCCGCAGACCGCGGCGAGCTTGACGTCGCCGAGC
>NZ_JALBHA010001094.1:0-582 GCF_023006445.1 Bradyrhizobium sp. SHOUNA76 | reverse complement strand
AAGGGCATTCCCTCCGAGGCGCCGCGCGCGCAGAGCGCGCTCCTGATCGGCGCGGCGCAGATCCTCTGGATGGACGTGCCGGATCACGCGGCCGTCGACCTCTCCGTTCGCCTGGTGCAATCCGACCGGCGCGCCGCGCGTTATGCGGGCCTCGTCAATGCCGTGCTGCGCCGCTGCGCGCGCGAGGGCAAGGCGCTGGTCGAGGAAGTTACCGCGCAATCGCTGGACCTGCCGCCATGGCTGCTCGCGCGCTGGAGCGCGCATTATGGCGAGGCGACCGCACGAGACATGGCGCTGGCGCTCGGCCACGAGCCCTCGCTCGATCTCACCGTGAAGTCGGATGCCGAGCAATGGGCGAGCCGCCTGCATGGCGAGACGCTGCCGACCGGGACGGTGCGGATGCTGCTGCACGGCTCGGTGACCATGCTGCCCGGCTTCGCCGAGGGACAATGGTGGGTGCAGGATGCCGCCGCCGCGCTGCCCGCCCGGCTGTTCGGCGACATCAAAGGCAAATCCATCGCCGATCTCTGCGCCGCCCCGGGCGGCAAGACCGCGCAGCTGGCGCTATCAGGCGCGCATGTC
>NZ_JALBHA010001093.1:0-585 GCF_023006445.1 Bradyrhizobium sp. SHOUNA76 | reverse complement strand
ATGCTCGAGCACTGCCTCGCAATGGCGTGTCGGACGCCGCAGCCCGTCCACCGCATCGAACAGTGGTACGCCGAGATCGCGCTGGATCCGCGCCAGCCTGCGGCCGACGGTGGTCTCGTCGATGCGCAGCCGCGCGCTGGCACCGGCATAGGTACCTTCGTCCCTCACCGCGGCAATGATGCGCAGATCGTCCCAGTTCATCCAGATGAGCCTAGCAGGCGATGCCGCATCCTGCAAATCTGCAGCCATATGCTGCAATAGTCCTGCACATTAGCAGGCCCATGCTGCGCTAGTATCGCGCCATCCGATATCCCTGGAAGGCCTGACCAACATGACCGCTCCCAAGACCCTGCTCGAACTCGCCGGCGCCGATCTCAACCCGCCAAAGCTCAATGAAGCCTGCCTCGTGCTGATCGACATCCAGAACGAATATTGCGCCGGCCCGCTGGCCCTGCCCGATGCGCAGTCCGCGATCACTGTGGCGGCGCGTCTGTTGGCGCGGGCACGGGAGAGTGGCGCTGTGATCATCCATGTCGCGCACAAAGGCCGCGCCGGCGGCCTGTTCGACCGCGAAGCCGCGCGCGG
>NZ_JALBHA010001092.1:0-586 GCF_023006445.1 Bradyrhizobium sp. SHOUNA76 | reverse complement strand
AAGAAGCTCGGGCAACCGATCATCGTCGAGGCCAAGCCGGGCGCCGGCGGCAACATCGCGGCGGATGCGATCGCAAAGGCGGCGCCCGACGGTTACACGCTCGGCCTCGTCACCGGCGCGCATGCGATTTCCGCGGCGACCTACAAGAGCCTGGCCTACCAGCCGGCCGACAGCTTCGAGATGATCTCGACGCTGGTGTACTACGCGCTCGTCATCGCGGTGCGTAACGACTATCCGGCAAAATCACTGGGCGAGCTCATCACGATCGCCAAGGCAAAGCCCGGCTCGCTCAGTTTCGGATCGGTTGGTTTCGGCAGCACCCATCACCTCGCAGGAGAATTGCTCAACGCCACCGCCGGCGTCGAGATCGTGCACGTGCCGTATCGCGGCGATTCACAATCCATCACCGCGCTGCTCGGTGGAGAAATTCCTGTCATCGTCGGTACGCCCGTTTTGCTGGCCCCGCAAATCCAGAGCGGCGCGATCCGCGGCCTCGCGGTGACGTCGCCGGCACGCACCGCCTTGCTCCCCGATGTCCCGACGGTGCAGGAAGCCGGCATCAAGGGCTACGACGTGCGCACCTGGG
>NZ_JALBHA010001091.1:0-590 GCF_023006445.1 Bradyrhizobium sp. SHOUNA76 | reverse complement strand
CGAGCCGCTCCGCATCCTGCCGGCGCTGCGCGCAGGGCTCGCCGCAATTCCGCAGGCGCCGATCCCGGCGCAGATCGAGTTCAACTCCGACCAGATCATGCTCGGCGGCCGTCCGCTGCAGAACATCTCAGCCGAGCTTCAGACCGACGGACGATCCTGGACCTTCCAGCGGCTCGAGCTGCGCGCGCCCGGCATGACGCAGCTCTCGCTCAATGGCGCGACGCCCGGCGCCGACAGTTTCAGCGGCCGTCTCAGCGTCGAATCGTCCGACCCGGATACGCTGATGGCCTGGCTCCAGGGTCGCAGCGAGATCAACCGCCGCAGCACGCGGCCGCTGCGTCTGGCCGGCGACGTGACGATCGCCGCCAACCATCTCGCCATCGACAGGCTGAAGGCCGACATCGAAGGCGGTACCGTCGAAGGGCGCATCGCCTTCGTGCAGACAGGCGCGAGCAAGGGCTCGCGGATCGACGCCGAGCTGAAGGCCGACCGGCTCGACCTCGACGCCGCCGCAAGCTTCGTGCGCGCGCTCGCGGGACCGCAAGGCGAGTGGCCGGACGAGGCAAAACTCGCGCTCGATATCGGCCGCG
>NZ_JALBHA010001090.1:0-591 GCF_023006445.1 Bradyrhizobium sp. SHOUNA76 | reverse complement strand
CACTGGAGCGTGCTGAAGGCGCGCGAGGCCGGCGTCGAGGTCATCGGCGACATCGAGCTGTTCTGCCGCGAGCGGCGGCGGCATGCGCCGGATGCGCCGTTCGTCGCCATCACCGGCACCAACGGCAAGTCGACCACGACGGCGCTGATCGCGCATCTGACCAAAGTGGCCGGCTACGACACCCAGATGGGCGGCAATATCGGGACCGCGATCCTGTCGCTGGAGCCGCCGCGCACGGGCCGCGTCCATGTCGTCGAGATGTCGTCCTACCAGATCGATCTCACGCCCTCGCTCGATCCTTCCGTCGGCATTTTGCTCAATGTCAGCGAGGACCATATCGACCGTCACGGCACGGTCGAACACTACGCCGCGGTGAAGGAGCGTCTCGTCGCGAGCGTGCAGCCAGGCGGCACCTCGATCGTCGGCGTCGATGACGGTTTTTGCCGCGATATCGCCGACCGGCTCGACCGCGCCGGCAAGAACGTGGTGCGCATCTCGGTCAGGAATCCGCTGGCCTCCGGCATCCATGTCGAGCACGGCACCATCGTGCGCACCGCGGGTGGCGCGCGCAGCGAGGTCGCAAAGCTCGGC
>NZ_JALBHA010000108.1:0-15090 GCF_023006445.1 Bradyrhizobium sp. SHOUNA76 | reverse complement strand
AGCGCCACGGGGCCGCAGGCTTGGCGCGACCGTTTGCGCGGTCTCGGCGATCGCGCTGTCGGCTTCGCACGCGAAGTGGCAGGAAAGGCCGAAAACGAATCCGATGCGCGGCGCGCCACCAGCCTGCTCTATCATGTCGCAAGCGCCGTCGCGCTCGCCTGGGAGGCGCACCGTATCCACGAGATGCGCGGCGATGCGCGCCGGCTGCTGTTGTCGCGGCTGGTGATCGATCACCGGGTATCACCGAACGATCCGTTCCGGCTCACGGAAAATGCGGCGCAAGCCAAGATTGCCGCGCTGCTGCTCGGCGATCGCGCCGCAGGCATGAGCGAGGTTTGCGAATTGGTTGTGGCGGCGTAGGCTGTACGCCACGCTCAAACCAGAGAAACGCGATAGGGAGTGCTCGATGAAGGCCGCCGTCCTCTATGAAGTCAACCAGCCGCTGGTCATCGAGGATGTCAGCCTGCCGAAGCCGGGGCCGCGCGAAGTGCTGATCCGCACGGCGGTCGCCGGGCTCTGTCATTCCGACCTGCATTTCATGGAAGGCCTCTATCCGCATCCGCTACCAGCGGTGCTTGGCCACGAGTCAGCCGGTATCGTCGAGCAGGTCGGCTCCGACGTCACTTATGTCAAGCCGGGCGATCACGTCGTCACCTGCCTGTCGGTGTTTTGCGGCACCTGCGACAACTGCACCACGGGCCGCACCGTACTCTGCACCGACACCACGGTTAAGCTGCTGCCGGGCGCCTCCAACCGGATGCAATGGTCGAAGCCGGAGAAGCTGCACCAGTTCCTCAATCTCTCGTCCTTTGCCGAGCAGATGCTGGTGCACGAGAACGCGATCGTCAAAATCCGGAAAGAAATGCCGCTCGATCTGGCTGCGCTGATCGGCTGCGGCGTCATCACCGGCTACGGCGCGGTGGTGAACACGGCGAAGGTGACGGCGGGCGAGACCGTTGCGGTGATCGGCTGCGGAGGCGTCGGCATGGCCGCGATCAACGGCGCGCAGATCGCCGGCGCTGGCCGCATCATCGCCATCGACACCAATCCCGCAAAGCTCCAACTCGCGACCAAGTTGGGTGCCACCGACATCATCAATCCCGCCGATGGCGAGGTCGTCAAGCAGGTGCGCGACCTCACCAATGGCGGCGTGCATCATTCCTTCGAGGTGCTCGGCCGCAAGGAGACCGCGGAGCAAGCGTTCGGCATGCTCGCCTCCGGCGGCACCGCTACCATCGTCGGCATGATTCCGTTCGGCCAGAAAATCGAGCTGCACGGCTTCGACTTCCTGCGCGAGCGCAAGATCCAGGGCTCCTCGATGGGCTCGAACCACTTTCGCGTGGACATGCCGCGGCTGGTCGATTTCTACCTGCGGGGACGGCTGCACCTGGAAGACTGGATCTCGGCCAAGCTGAAGCTAAGCGAAATCAACGAGGGCTTTGCCAACATGAAGGCCGGCAAGACGCTCCGCAGCGTGATCATGTTTGATAGCTGAGCGCCGGCGCTCGCCAGCGTCGCTCCAAAATCAGTGTCATTGCCCGGTCCCGGCTCCGCCAAGGCTACGCCGAGGCCCACGAGGGTGCTCGGCTCGCCGAAGCTTCAGCGAAGGCGGCAAGCCGGGGCATGACAGTGGAGTATGAGGATGGCTTACCATCTCACCGTGACACGTGCGCCGACACCGCCAGCCATCTGCCGTTCCTCTTCGCCCAGCAATCGGTATAGCGTCCCGTCGCCTGCTGTCCGTCCGCCATGGTGTAGCTCGTCGCGGCATGAATGATCGCGAAGTCGCCCATGATGCGGATGATGACGTCGTGCTCATGTAAATTGCGGATCGCGATCGGCCGCGCGGTTTGCTCGAGGAAGGCAGCGCGGTCGACCAGCGTCTTGTCGGGATTGGAGCAGTAGAACTCCGGCGCCAGGATCTCGTCGAAGCGCTTGACGTCGCAGTTCTGCACGGAGGCGACATAGTCGCGATTGAGCGCGGTGAGCTGTTCGAGGTCGTCGCCCATGGTGTTCCCTTCTTTCTGCCATTCCGACCGCGCAGAGCGCGAACCCGGAATCTCGAAATTGTTTTGCTCCGTCATTGCAAGGAGCTCTTGCGACGAAGCAATCCAGAATCGTTCCGCGGTGACGGTCTGGATTGCTTTGCTGCGCTCGCAATGACGCGCGATGAACGCTAGTCGGCAAACATCTTCGGCAGCACGAACCCGTCGAATTCACGCTCGATCAGCTCGGCGAGCTTGAGCGGCGTGCGATCCTCCAGCCATGGGCCGACGATTTGCACGCCGACCGGCAGGCCGTCTTTCGACAGGCCGAGCGGGACGGCCGTCGCAGGCAGGCCCGGCAACGTCGCAATGCCCGGCCAGGCGAGCTGGTCGGAATAGGGATAGTCCTTGCCGTCGATGCTGATGCGCCGCAGGCTCTGGTCCGGCGAATGGTCATGCGGAAAGGCCGGCGTCGGCATGATCGGGCAGATCACCGCGTCGAAGGTGTTGAACAGCGCGCGCCATTGCGCACGCAGACCCGCGCGGGCGCCGGCATCGAGCACCCAGGCGCGGTGGCTTGTGGTGATGCCGCGCAATCGCTCCGCGCCGAGGCTGCGATCCCCAGGCGAAAGCTGGCTCACTCCGGCTTGCGCATCCGCAAACTCCTCCGGCGGGAAGAATGCGCCGAGAAAGCTCAGCAGCATGCGCATGTAGAGCCGCGACGTCTCCGCGAAGTCCGGGAGCTGGCGGCTCTCGCGAGCGATCGTCACGCCGGCCTTTGACAGATCGGTGGCGAGCCTGTCGATCGCGCCGTGGACGTCCCGGTCAGCCGGCAGCAGCGGGTGGCTGTCGATCACCAGGACACGAAAGTCCCGCAACGATTGATGCCGTGCAACGGGCAAGTCGAGCTTGTAGGCGACACCGGCGTCCAGCGGATCCGGTCCGGCCATGACATCGAGCAGCAAGGAAAGATCTGCTGCCGTGCGTGCCATCGGACCGATGACGGCGAGGTCGCCCTCGCGCGGAATGGCCGGAAACGGCGGCGGGGTCTCGCCGCGCGCCGGACAGAGATTGAGGGTCGGCTTATGCGCGAAGATGCCGCAATGAAAGGCCGGCACACGCAGGGAGCCGCCGATGTCGGAGCCGGTGGCGAGCGCGCAATAGCCCGCGGCGAGGGCTGCCGACGATCCTCCGGAGGATCCACCCGGTGTGCGGCCGAGGTCATAGGGGTTGTTCGTGGTGCCGTAGATGTCGTTGTAGCTCTGCCAATCGCCGAGGCCGACCGGCACGTTGGTCTTGCCGAGGATCACCCCGCCGGCCTGTTTGATGCGCGTCACCGCCAGGGCGTCTTCGGCCGGCTTGAATTCCTTCTGCGGCACGAATCCCCAGGTCGTCGGCAGCCCGGCAACGTTGAAGGATTCCTTGATCGTCACGGGCAGGCCGAGCAGCGGCTTGCGCTCGCCGCGGGCCAATGCGGCGTCCGCCTCGCGCGCGGCGCCGAGCGCGCGATCGAAATCCCGGACGCAGATCGCGTTGATCTTGCCGTCGTGACGCTCGATACGGGCGATCGCGTCATGCGTGAGCTCGACCGCCGAGACCTTCTTCGCGCTCAATGCGGCCGACAGCTCGACCGCGCTCTTGAAACTCCATTCCGATTTGACCACGGCGCGCCTCCCGCTCCGGTTGTCAGACGATGATGCGCAGTTTGGCCGAGCCCCGCAACAATTGTTTGATCGCGATTGCTGTGCCACCGAGAGCGAAGCTGCTACGCCGCCCCGATCAACACGCCCACCGCCAGCACGATGGCGCCGCCGAGCACGATCTGGAACACCGCCTGGAGGAACGGCGTGTCCATGTAGCGCGAGCGGATGAAGGCGATCGCCCACAATTCGAAGAACACCACGACGCAGGCGATGGCCGTTGCGATCCAGAACGCATTGGCCCAGCTATCCGGCACAAGATAGGGCGCGGTGTGGCCGAGCCCGCCGAGCGTCGTCATCGCGCCGCAGGTGACGCCGCGCAGCCAGGGCGAGCCGCGACCCGTCAGCGAACCGTCATCGGACAGTGCTTCGGCAAAGCCCATGCTGATGCCGGCGCCGATCGAGGCGGCAAGGCCGACGAGGAACGTCTGCCAGTTCTGGTGGGTGGCGAAGGCCGCCGCAAACAACGGCGCCAGCGTCGAGACCGAGCCATCCATCAAGCCTGCGAGGCCCGGCTGCACATACTGCAACACGAACATGCGGCGGTTGGTGCGATCCTCCTCGGCGCGGACGTCGGAATTCAGGATCTCGCCCGTCAGCTTTGCGGCGGTCTCTTCGTGACCTTTCTCGGCTTCGGCGAGATCGCCGAGCAGGCGGCGCACGCCGACGTCCTCGGCCTGTTCGGCGGCCTTCACGTAGAAGCGCTCCGCCTGCATCTCCATGGTCTCGACTTCCCTGCGGATGGCATCGAGCGACAGGTTCTTGGTGAGCCAGACCGGGCGGCGGCGCAGGAAGCCCTTGACGTCCTCGCGGCGGATTGGCGGCAGATGCGGGCCGAAGCGCTGCTCATACAATTCCAGCAACATGTGCCGGTGGCCGCGCTCCTCCTCGGCCATCTGCTCGAACAGCTTGGCCGAGTCCGGATAGCGCTCCTTCAGGTCTTCGGCGAAGGTCATGTAGATGCGGCTGTCCTCCTCTTCGGAGGAGATCGCGACCGCAAGCACCTCACGCTCGGTCAGATCGGCAAAATTCTTCACGGCGGCCCTGCATCGAGTTTAGAATTATTCTAAATTATATAGGACGACGCAGTTCCCGGGTCAAATCAGGCCGTGCGAATCGTGGCGAGGAATTCCAGCAGCAGCCTACTCACTTCCGCAGGTTGCTCCTGCTGCACCCAATGGCCGGCGCCGTCGATGAGATGGCAACCCAGCATCTGCGTGCATGCGCGCGCCTGCATCGTCTCGAACACGCCCGGACGCTGATAAGTGCCCCAATCCTGCATGCCCGAGATGAAGCATGAGGGCACGTCGATGCTGCGGCCGGCGAACAATTGCAGTTCAGCGTTGAATGCGCCCGACGTGCCGCAGCGATACCATTGCAGACCGCCCTGGAATCCGGTGCGGCCATATTCGGCGCTGTAGTAGGCGAGCTCGCGGTCCGGCAGCCATTGGTTGGCCGCGACCGCGGCCGGCGACGGCATTTCCTTGGCAACCGTCTGCGCCATCGTTTCATTCATGTCCATCACATAGTAGGTCGGCAATTTTGCCAGCTCGTTCGCCGACCACGATGTCAGCGGAGCGGGCTTGTTGTCGGTCCAGTCCGCGCTTTTGTGATGATAATAGGCGCGCAGGAAATCATGCAGGCCCTGTGGCGCGCGGTGCATGTCGGCGTTCGCCGCGCGCGTCGAGTAGTACCATTGGTAATGTTTTCGCGGCCGCGGCAGCGCCGCGAGCTCGCGATGGACGGGGTCTTCGGCGGGAGGCTTTACCGGCGTGTCGACCGTGCCAAACGGCAGCGGTGGCGGTCCGCCGAACGGTGCGCTCATCATCGTCACTGATCGAAACACGTCGGGCCGTATCAAGGCGCACCAGGACGCAACCGGGCTGCCGAAATCATGCCCGACCACGTCGACCTGCCTGTAACCGAACGCTGACACCAGGGCGAGCGCATCGCGCGCGAGGTTGAGGAGCGAGAACGGCGCGAGATCGCCGTCGTATTCCGCGGTCCATCCTGTGGTGCGGCCATAGCCGCGCTGGTCCGGTGCGATCACGTGATAACCGGCCGCAGCGAGCGGCGACATGATTTTGCGCCAGGAGAAGGCCAGCTCCGGAAAGCCATGTAGCAGCAGGATGCAGGGCCGGCCCGGGGTCTCGAAGCCGGCCTCCAGCACATGCATGCGCAAGCCGTTGATGCCGTCGACATAGCGCGCGCGGATGCCGGCGGGGAGGGGAATGTCGGGGAGATCAGGCATGGTATTCTCCACACGGGCAGTATCGTAGAGTGGGCAAAGGCGCAAAGCGCCGTGCCCACCAATCTCGCACAACAGCCCGGGATGGTGGGCACGCTTCCGCCCTCGCTCTTCGAGCTACGGCGGACAAGTCGCTTTGCCTACCCTGCGGGTACGGTGTCTTGGTCACACCGCCGCGCACACGAACGCGTTGCCCTTGCGCTTGATCTTTCCGACCGACGGCGAGGGGAAATGCGCTGTGCAGCACAGCGTGTCGGTGTCGCAGTAGCGCTCGAGAAAACCGCGGCGCGTTTTGGCGGCCGCAGCCGGATCGACGTCGAACTTGATCGACAGCTCCGGATAGAGCGTCTGCAACGGCGAATGCATGAGGTCGCCCGAGAACACCGCATCGTCCTTGCCGCGGCCCATCGTGATGGCGATATGGCCCGGCGTGTGGCCGGGCGTCGGCAGGATGCGGACGTGGTCGCCGATCTGATGATCATTGCCGACGAGCTCGTGCCGTTTTGCCTCGACCACCGGGAGCACGCTGTCCGCAAAGGGCGGAATCTCCGCCTTTGCATTCTGCTCCGACCAATGGTCGAACTCCTGTCGGGCGAAGACGTAGCGCGCCTTGGGGAAGGTCGGGACCCAGCGGCCGTTCTCCAGCCGCGTGTTCCAGCCGACGTGATCGACATGCAGATGCGTGCACATCACGAAGTCGATGTCGTCGACCGAGAAACCGGCGGCACCGAGAGCACGCAGATAGGTGTCGTCCGTCTTCATGTTCCATTTCGGCCGCTGCGGCCGCGGCTTGTCGTTCCCGATGCAGCTGTCGATCAGGATGGTGTGGTGCGGCGTCTTCACCACATAGGACTGGAAGCACAGCAGCAGCACATCCTGCTCGTCCAGCGCCTTCGCTTCGCGCATCCATGCGCGGTTCTCGGCCAGCACGTCGCTCGTCAGTGCCGGCAGCATCTCCAGCGCCGGGACGAACGAGGTTTCCTGCTCGATGACGCGATGGATGGTGAGATCGCCGACTGCGTATTTCAGGCTCATGAGAACTCCCGCTTATGCGGCCGGCGGCACCGAGATCTTGACCGAGGGCCGCTCCAGCATCCTCTGGTGGAATGCGTCGAGCTTTGGATAGGCCTTGCGCCAACCGCAATCGGCGAAGCGGAAATCGGCATAGCCGAGCACGCAGACGAGGCCGATCTGCGAGATGTCGAAGGGTCCGTTCAGCACCTCCGACATGTTCTCGAACCGCGCCATGCCGGTCCAGGCCCGGTTCCAATGGTCGTCCGACCACGCCTGCCATTGCAGGCCCTGCGGCCGCACCATCTTCTCGTAGCGGCAGAGCAGCATGGAATCGAGCATGCCGTTGATCAGGGAGTGATTGGTCTTGGCCTTCCAGCGCCGCGGGCCGTAATCCGGGATTAGGCTGCCGCCGGCGATCTCGTTGAGATATTCGACGATGACATAGGAGTCCAAAATGACGTCGCCGTCGTTGGTGATCAACACCGGCAGCTTCTTCAGCGGCGAGATCTTCGAATAGTCCTCATTGGCCGTCCCCGGCGCGACGGTCGCCGGCGTCAGCTCGATCTTGTCGATCAGCCCGAGTTCGATCGCGGCGATGCGCACTTTGCGGGCGAACGGCGAGGCGGGGGAGAAGGTGAGTTTCATGGATGTGTCCCAAATGAAGCAATTTGGTTCGTCATTGCGAGGAGCCCACGACAAAATTGCGAAGCAATTTTGCGTTGGCGACGAAAGCAATCCAGAGTGTCACCGCGGAGGGATTCTGGATTGCTTCGCTTCGCTCGCAATGACGGGAGAGGCCGGAGACCTTACGCCGCCACGATCTCCTGGCGCTGCTCGCCGAGGCCCTCGATGCCGAGGCTGACGACGTCGCCGACATTGAGGAAGGTCGGCGGCTTCATGCCGAGACCGACACCGGGCGGGGTGCCTGTCGTGATGACGTCGCCGGGCAGCAGCGTCATGAACTGCGAGACATAGGAAATGCACTTGGCCATCGAGAAGATCATGGTCTTGGTCGAACCGGTCTGGCGGCGCTGGCCGTTGACGTCCAGCCACATCGCCAGGTTCTGCACGTCCTTGATCTCGTCCTTGGTTGCAAGCCACGGTCCGAGCGGGCCGAACGTGTCATGCGACTTGCCCTTGGTCCACTGTCCCAGGCGCTCGATCTGGAAGGCGCGCTCGGAGACGTCGTTGCAGACGCAGTAGCCGGCGACGTGGTTCAGCGCGTCGGCTTCCGAGACATATTTCGCACGGCTGCCGATGATCGCGGCGATCTCGACCTCCCAGTCGAGCTTGGTCGAGCCGCGCGGCTTTTCGACCGCGTCGTTTGGCCCTGATAGCGACGTGTTGGCCTTCATGAAGATGATCGGCTCGCTCGGGATGTCGGCGCCGGTCTCCTTGGCGTGGTCAGAGTAGTTGAGGCCGATCGCGACGAATTTCGAGATGCCGGTGACGGGGGCGCCGAAGCGCGGCTTGCCGGAGACCGCGGGCAGCGAGGCGGGATCGAGCGCCGCCAGCTTCTTCAGGCTCTCAGGCGAATAGGCCTCGCCGGTGAGGTCCTTCAGATGTGCCGACAGGTCGCGCAACTGGCCGGATTTGTCGATCAGGCCGGGCTTTTCCGCACCCTTCTCGCCATAGCGAACAAGCTTCATTTTCGTTTCTCCCTGGAAATGGACCGATCGGTTGAATAGCTTCATGGAACAGGGCGGCAGGAAATTCAACCGCTCAAAGAGGGGCGCAATGCAGGCCTCCGAATTCGATGGGAACGGCGGTCTCGTGCCCCGGACGCTGCGCAGCGCGAAGCGGTGCGCCGCTGAGCCGGGGCCCGGGATCATCCCAGCGCCACAAACCTGAACGCGTCTCCGTCCCGCCTGATATGCCCGGCCGAGAAATGGCCGCCGATCACCAGCGTCGGCGTGTCGGCAAAGCGGCCGAACAGCGCTGCCCGCGTCGCGGCAGACTGCGTCTGGTCGGAATCCGCCGTCGAGGACCAGTCGAGATGCGCCATCTGGCAGGGGTGATGGGCGACGTCTCCGGTGAGCAGGCCCTGTTCGCCGTCCGATCGGATGAGGATGCTCATATGGCCGGGACTGTGGCCCGGGGTCGGGATCATGCTGATCTCCTCGCAGAGCCGGTAGTCGCTCGGGATTAGATCAGCCCTGCCGGCATCGACGATCGGTTTGACGGAATCGTCAAACACGGCCCGCTTGTCCGGCTCGGTCGAATGCTCCAGCCAGTGCTCGTACTCGGTCTTGCCGAAGACGTAGCGGGCCCTGGGAAATGTCGGCACCCATTGGCCCTCGACCAGCTTCGTATTCCAGCCGACATGATCGACATGAAGATGCGTGCACAGCACCGTGTCGATGCTGTCGGGCGCAAAGCCTGCCGCCATCATCGCCGCAAGGAACGGCGTGGTGCGGTTGTTCCAGGTCGGAACGTTGCGGCCCTGCTTGTCGTTGCCAAGGCCGGTGTCGACCACGATGCGTTGCGAGGGCGTCTCCACCACCAGTGAATGGATCGACATTTTCAGCCGGCCCACTTCGGTGGCGAAATGCGGGATCAGCCAAGGCAGCTTGCGAATTTCATCATTGTTCGCGAGCGGCAGGATGAAACGGGTCGAGCCGACCGTCTCCAACTCCACAATCTTGGTGATTTTGACCTGGCCGACCTTCCACTGCATCCGGCACCTTCCCATGTTCTTCTTTTTCGTGCCGAAACATGCGGTTTTCCGCCCTCAAGCGCAATGGATCATCTGACGCGATGCGGCGTTATCGCGGGAACCCTGGAGAGAGCCATGCCAGAGCTTACGATTTCCGCTGAGAAGGTCGCCTTCATCATCGAGAAGGCGCGCGAATTCGACGTCAAGGAGGGGGATTCCGATCCGGATTCCGGCTCGAACCCGTCCGATGACGATGCGGTTGACGTCCTCGCCGATGACGGCTCCGATCCTGTCGTCAACGAGCTCGGAAGCTTTATGATCGCCTTGAACGAGGACGAGCAGGTCGATCTCGTCGCGCTGACCTGGCTCGGTCGCGGCGACGGCACGATCGATGATTGGGACGATTTGCGCGCACGCGCGGCCGAGGCGCGCACCGAGTATCGCAGCCCGCGCCGCGAAACGGTGCACTATCTGCTCGGCGAGCCGATGCTGGGCGATCTGCTCGCCGACGGTCTTGAAGAATTCGGTATCGACTGGACCGGCGAGCGCACGACCGCCGATTCCTCCGGCCCGAGTCAGCAAGACGAAGACGAGCCGACCAAGCAGCGGTGATCTGCAAAGTGCTCTCTCCCCGCATCAAGGGGAGAGAGTGAAGGGGGCGTTACAGCGTCCCCGGGAACGCACCACCATCCAGCAGAATGTTCTGCCCGGTGATGAAGCCGGCCTTGGCGCCGCACAGGAAGGCGCAGGCATAGCCGAACTCGTCGGGCTGGCCGAAGCGCCCCGCGGGATTGAGCTTGGCGCGCTCGGTCAGGATCTGCTCCGCCGAGACGCCGCGCTTGTCGGCCTCGGCCTTGGCGGTGCCGGTCAGACGATCGGTCTCGAACGGGCCCGGCAGCAGGCCGTTGATGGTGACGTTGTTGATCACCGTCTTGCGCGACAGGCCGGCGATGAAACCGGTCAGGCCGGCGCGCGCGCCGTTGGAGAGGCCGAGGATGTCGATCGGCGCCTTCACCGCGGCCGAGGTGATGTTGACGATGCGGCCGAACTTGCGCGCCATCATGCCGTCCACGGTCGCCTTGATCAGCTCGATCGGCGTCAGCATGTTGGCGTCGATCGCCTTGATCCAGTCGTCGCGGGTCCAGTTGCGGAAATCGCCGGGCGGCGGGCCGCCGGCATTGTTGATCAGGATGTCGGGCTCGGGACATGCCTTCAGCACGGCTTCGCGGCCGGCCGGCGTCGTGATGTCGCCGACGATCTCGGTGACCGTCACCGCGGGATAGGCCTTGCGGATGTCGTCGGCCGTCTTCTTCAGGGCCTCAGCGCCGCGCGCAGTCAGCGTAACGTGAACGCCGGCGTCGGCGAGCGAGATGGCGCAGGCACGGCCGAGGCCCTTGCTGGATGCGCAGACGATGGCGCGGCGACCTTTGATCCCAAGATCCACTGTTTCACTCCCGTAATGTCAGGCAGGTTTTGAATAGCGGCACTCTAGCCAATCGCGGCGCCGCTGATAAGGGACAGGCTCGCATCAAAATGCATGCGCTGGGCGCTAGCGATGCAAATGCGCAGGCATGATCCGGACCCGGAGGGGGCGTTAGCGAAAAGTGTGCGGCGGTTTTCCCTCGCGACAAACGCGGAACGCGTTTGCGCGGAGATCATGCCCAAACAAAAGGCGCGACCTTATCGCGCTTCAGATGCGCTGTTCGTGCTTGAGGCGGTCGATCGCCGAGGCTGCTTCCGGCGGCAGCGACTTGAAGCCCATCTGCCCTGCCGTCGAGAACAGGGACCGCAGATGCGAGCCGGCGAGAAACGGCGGCTGGCGATTGGCTGGCACGATCTGGTCGAACACCAGGACCAGCGTGGTGGCGACGAGCCCGACCCTGATGGCGCCGAGCGCGGCGCCGCCGAGCCGGTCGCCGATGCCGGCCTCGCCGATGGTGTCGTTCAGCGCGACGCGGCCGATATGCCCGAACAGCATGCCGACCACGACGAAGATGCCGAAGAACCAGATCCAGTTCTGCAACTGGGGTGAATTCGGGTTGCCTGCAATTTGCGGCGCAATCAGCGGCATCAGCGCAACCGCGATCGGTGCGGCGAGAAGATAGGCGAGGATGGTCATGGCGCTGCGCAGCAGACCGGTCCTGAAACCGAAGCCGACCGCGACGGCGAGCGCGGCATAGACGGCGAGATCGAAACTGTTCATCAGCAAACCCTGCCTCGATGGAACGAATGAACGCCGAACCGATCATTCGGTTTCAGATCGATAAAATCGTCTGTATTCGTGCTCCAAAGGCTCAGGGTTGCATCCAGGAAATCGTGACGGAAATCGTCAAGGAAACGGTGATGTCAGACCTATTCGACGTCAGTAAAGAAACCATCCTCGTCCTGGCGCGATTTGCTGCGGGCCTCGAAGGCGTCGCGGCGCGGCTGCGCGGCCCTATCGCATCCCCGCCCTGATCATATCCGCCGCCTTCTCCCCGATCATGATGGTCGGCGCATTGGTGTTGCCGCCGATCAGCGTCGGCATGATCGAGGCATCGACGACGCGCAAGCCCTCGACCCCGTGCACCTTCAGCGCGGGATCGACCACGGCCATCGCATCCGTGCCCATCTTGCAGGTGCCGACCGGGTGATAGACGGTGTCGACGCGATTGCGCAGGATGGCGCGGATGTCGTCGTCCGTTTTCACGTTGGCCGTGAACATGTCCTTCTTTTGCAACGCGCGTAGCGCAGGCGTCTCCATCAGCCGCCGCGTGGTCTTGAAGCCCGCGACCAGGGTCTCGAGATCCTCCTCCTCGCCCAGAAAGTTCGGATCGATCATCGGCGCTGCGAGCGGATCGGCGCTTTTCAGCCAGACGCTGCCGCGGCTCTTCGGTCTGAGCAGGCAGACATGGCATGAGAACCCTGCCTCCCGATGCTTTTTGCGGCCATGGTCGTCGAGCATCGCGATGACGAAGTGCAACTGGATGTCAGGCACATCGAGGTGGGCCTGCGTCTTCAGGAAACCGCCGCATTCGGCGAAATTGGTGGTCATCAGGCCGCGTCGCTCGCGGCGGTACCGCTGGATGGCGCGGAGTAGGGACGGCAGCCGACTGATCGACGAGTGCACGAGGTGCGGATAGTCGGAGGCGTAGACGAAAACGAAATCCGGATGATCCTGCAGGTTGCGCCCGACCCCCGGCAGGTGATGCATGACCCCAATGCCATGCGAACGAAGCGCATCGCCACCGCCGACACCCGACAGCATCAGCAATTGCGGTGACTGAAAGGCGCCGGCGGCGAGGATCACCTCGCGCCGAGCGCGCAGCCGCTTTGTCTGCTTCCCCTGCACATATTCGATGCCGACCGCCCGGCCGGCTTCGAACAGGATCTTGGTGGCCTGTGCTCCCGTCTCGACGCGCAGATTGCGGCGCTTGTTCAAGTGGGGCTGCACATAGGCGCGCGCAGCGCTCCAGCGCTCGCCATTGTGCTGCGTCACCTGGTAGCTGCCGAGCCCTTCGTGGTCCTCCTCATTGAAGTCCTTGCGGATGCGGAACTGCGCCTCGCGCGCGGCCTGATGGAAGACGTCATGGATCGGGTTGTCCGAGCGCAGCTTGTTGACGTGCAGGGGGCCGCCCTTGCCATGATGCGCGCCGTCGAAATCGGTGTTGTTCTCGGAAGCCTTGAAATAGGGCAGCACGTCCGCATACGACCAGCCGGTGTTGCCCAGCGCAGCCCAGTGATCGTAGTCCCATTTGTTGCCGCGGATGTAGATCATGGCGTTGATCGCCGAGGAACCGCCGAGACCCTTGCCGCGTGGCTGATAGCCGATGCGGCCGTTCAATCCCTTTTGCGGCACGGTATCGAAGGCCCAGTTGGCCGGGCTGTATGGCAAAGCGAGCCCGAACGGCGTGGTGATCCGCCAATTGTCGTTCCGTCCGCCCGCATCGAGCAGCGCGACGGATGTCCCCGCATCCTCCGTCAGCCGCCCCGCGACGGTGCAGCCGCCGGAGCCCGCGCCCACGACGACGAAATCGAATGTGTCAGTCAATGTTGTTTCCCCCTTACGTCATTCCGGGGCGCGCGTAGCGCGAACTATGGTGCGCACTTGCGCACCAGAGAATCTCGAGGTTCCGGGTTCGCTTCGCGCCCCGGAACGACCACCCCCTACGACATGAACCGCATCAACTTCTCCAGCCGCGCGATCTTGCCGCCATAGGGCGGATAGAGATCGGCGAGGCGGTTGAACTTGGAGCGATAGAACACCGGCTTCAGCTTGCTGAAGGTGCGAAAGCCCCATTCGCCGTGATAGGCGCCGGTGCCGGATGCGCCGACGCCGCCCATCGGCTGGTTGATTTGCGTGAAGTGAAACAGGCAGTCGTTGATCGTGACGCCGCCGGAGATGGTGCGCGCCAGCACTTGGTCGCGCGCGGCGGCGTCCTTGCCGAACCAGTACAGCGCCAGCGGCCGGTCGCGGTGGTTGATGAAGGCGATGGCCTCGGCCGGATCGCGAGTGCCGAGCAGCGGCAGCACCGGGCCAAAGATTTCCTCCTGCATCGCCGCCATCGCATCGGTCGCACCGACGATCAGTGTCGGCGGGAATTTGCGGTGCGCCTTCCAGTTGGGATCATCGGGCTTCGCCGGTTGCAGGATCTTTGCGCCGCGCTGCACCGCATCCGCGACGAGGCCTTCGAGCCGCGCATAGTGCCGGTCCGAGACGATCGAGGTGTAGTCCTTGTTGGCGGGATCGGTGCCGAACATGCGCCGCATCTGGGCACGCACTTTTTCGGCGAAGGACTGCAATGAGCGCTCCGGCACCAGCACGTAATCAGGCGCAATGCAGGTTTGCCCCGCATTGAGCAGCTTGCCGTAGGCGATGCGCTCGGCCGCTTCCTCGAGATCGGCGGAGGCGTCGATGATAACAGGCGACTTGCCGCCGAGCTCGAGCGTGACAGGCGTCAGGTTGCGCCCCGCGGTCTCCGCGACCAGCCGCCCGACCCGGGTCGAGCCGGTGAACACGAGGTGATCGAACGGCAGGCGCGCAAAAGCCTCTGTGATCTCCTGTTCGACATTGGTGATCAGCACTTCCGTGGCATCGAACCTCTGCCCGACCGTCTCCCTCAGCAGACCTGCGAAATGCGGCGTGAGCTCGCTCGGCTTGATGAGGACGCGATTGCCGGCGGCGAGCGCGCCGATCGCGGGTGCGAGGGTGAGCTGGAGCGGATAATTCCAGGGCGCGATGATGCCGACGACGCCGAGCGGCTGCGGCATCAGCCGGTTGCGCGCCGGCAGGAACTGCAGCGCGGTGGCGACCCGTTGCGGCGCCATCCAGCTTTTCAGGTGCTTGGTGGCATGCCGGATCTCGGAGAACAGCAGCATCGTCTCGGCGATGGTGGTCTCGACCGCCGAGCGGTGGCCGAAATCGGCCGAGATCGCCTGCCGGAAACGCTCTTCATTGTCGGCGACAACGCTGCGCAGCCGCGCCAGCCGGTCGAGCCCCTCGGCAAG
>NZ_JALBHA010001089.1:0-591 GCF_023006445.1 Bradyrhizobium sp. SHOUNA76 | reverse complement strand
AGCCGAGCCCGGCCTGGCTGGCGATCACTGCGATGGTGACCGCGCCCACGGCCGCCACGCCCCACGAGCCCAGCCGCCACATCATGCGGCGGTCGAACGCGCTTTCCTCGGCCACAAGTCCGGAGAACAGCCCGCCGGTCTCCTTGGTGCCGAAGGCATCCGCCAGTGGGTCGGAATCCTTTGCCATGAACGTTAAGTGCCCAGCCCCGAAGCTTCCCCGAATCAATCAGGGAACATTAACAGGAAAACCCCGTCGCACTTGAATTCCGGGCGTTTGCGGGGGTAGCAAGACGAGAGCTTTTCAGGATGACCCGCCGCCGTCGCGCCAATTGATGCCGTATCTGACAGGATTTCGATGACCGCCCGTTCCAGCCTCACGATCGTGCTCGCCGCCGGCGAAGGCACGCGCATGCGATCGAGCCTGCCCAAAGTGCTGCATCCGGTGGCTCAGCAAACGCTGCTTGCTCACGTGCTCGCCGCGGCACCCAAGGGAACCGGCACCTCGCTCGCGGTCGTGATCGGCCCCGACCACCAGGCGGTCGCGGACGAGGCGAAACGCATCAGGCCCGATGCGCTCACCTTCGCGCAGGC
>NZ_JALBHA010001088.1:0-598 GCF_023006445.1 Bradyrhizobium sp. SHOUNA76 | reverse complement strand
GACATCCCGTGCCGGATGAGGCCGGCCTCAAGGGCGCAGCCGACACGCTCGCGCTCGCTGCCGAAGCCGGACCGGACGATCTGCTCCTGGTGCTGCTCACCGGCGGCGGCTCTGCGAACTGGATCGCACCGAGCGACGGCATCAGCTTTGCGCAGAAGCAGGCGGTCAACAAGGCGCTGCTGCGCTCGGGTGCGCCGATCGGCGAGATGAACACGGTGAGGAAACATCTGTCGCGGATCAAGGGCGGCCGTCTCGCCCGCGCCGGCAAGAATGCCGCCGGGATCGTAACGCTCGCGATCTCGGACGTGCCGCATGACGACCCATCCGCGATCGCCTCCGGTCCCACCGTCCCCGATCCGACCACGCTGGCCGATGCGCGCGCCATCGTCGCGAAATACAAGCTCGCCATCGACGACGCGGTGCGCCGCGCGCTCGAGGACGAACGCAACGAAAGCTGCAAGCCTGATGATGCCGCCTTCGCACGGGCGTCCTTCGAATTGATCGCGCGGCCCAAGCAGTCGCTCGACGCCGCGGTGAGGCTCGCGCGCGAATCCGGCTACGAGACGATCGATCTCGGCGCCGATCTCGAAGGCGAGGC
>NZ_JALBHA010001087.1:0-600 GCF_023006445.1 Bradyrhizobium sp. SHOUNA76 | reverse complement strand
CACGGCCCCGGTCTGCGACGCAACGTATTCGGCACGCGCGTTCTGCACGGATTGCGGCGCGGTTGAATCGGTATCTTGCGCGTCGGGCGTCGCCTGCGCGGTCTGGGAGGCTTTGTCGCCGGCGGCGCGCAGATACCAGCACTGTCGCTTGGTCGTGCGTTCGAGGCGATAGTACCAATGCTGCCCCTGCGGCGCGGTGCCCTTCGGCGATGCGAGGCAGTCGGCGGCCGCGTTGGCCGTGCTCGGTGTGTTCGGCGCGTTCTGCGACACGGCGGCCAGTGGCAGGCCGGCAATGACGCTGCCGACCAGCGCGGATACGAATTTTGCGGTGCGGTTGCCCATCCTGGTCTCCCGGTTACGCATGACGCAACTCTTAACCACCCCTTTGTCATCAAAGACTTGGGTGGCAATGAGCCGCAAATCCGGAGAGGATGTGGCTTGAATCGGGCCTGCGCGGCGTTGGTTCCGCCGCGAAGCCGGCGTCTTGCCGGCGTTATTGCTTGGCTGAGGTCCAGGTTCCGCCGCAGCCGTCGGAGCGCCGCCAGGTTCCGGAACCGCTGCGGCCGGCGAGGCGGCCCGCGCCGGTGAAGGTCACGCCCT
>NZ_JALBHA010001086.1:0-600 GCF_023006445.1 Bradyrhizobium sp. SHOUNA76 | reverse complement strand
GACGGTCCAGCCCGAGCCGGATCGCGCGCCAGCCAAGCGCGGGATTTTCCTCGATCACGGCTTCCATATAGGGCAGCGCCTTGTCGCCGCCGATGTCGAGCGTGCGGAAGGTGACGGGCTTGCTGCCGGCCGCATCCAGCACGGTGCGATACAGCGCCAGCTGGTCGCTGGTGCGCGGCAGGCTCTGGCCCACCATGAATTGCAGCTCGGTGCGAAACAGGCCGATGCCGGCGCTGCCGGTGTCCTCGATATGCGGCAGGTCGATGGCCAACCCAGCGTTGATCATCAGCTCGACCTTCTGGCCGTCCTTGGTGACGCAGGGCCGGTCGCGCAGCGCCAGATATTGCGCCTGGCGGCGGGCGCGGAAGCGCACGCGCTCGGCAAAGGCCGCCTCGACTTCCTGGGAGGGGCGCACATAGATCGAGCCGGAGGTGCCGTCGACGATGATGGCGTCGCCGGGATCGGCGATTCCCGGCGCGTTCGGCACTTCGCCGACGGCGGGGATGCCGAGCGCGCGTGCCACGATCGAGACGTGGGAGTTCGCGGTACCTTCCTCCAGCACGATGCCGCGCAGGCGCTTGCGGTCGTAGTCGAGCAGCG
>NZ_JALBHA010001085.1:0-600 GCF_023006445.1 Bradyrhizobium sp. SHOUNA76 | reverse complement strand
CGCAGCGCGGTCACCGCGCCGGCATCGATCGTCAGAGTGCCCTTCGGCTCCAGCGTGCCCGCGATCCAGCGTTTTCGCGAGGTGATGGGGTTGGCCGGCGTCAGGAACCAGGTGCAGCGGCCGCCATCGGCGATCGCCTGCAGGGGATGCTCGATCTTGCCGGAGGCGATCAGCATATGCGTGCCGCCTGTCGTCGCGATCTTGGCGGCCTCGACCTTGGTGCGCATGCCGCCGCGCGACAGCTCGGACTCGGCGTCTCCCGCCACGGCCTCGATCTCCGAGGAGATGCTCTCGACCACCGGAATGAGCTTTGCGTTCGGATTGTTCTTCGGCGGGGCGTCGTAGAGCCCGTCGATGTCGGACAGCAGCACGAGCAAGTCGGCGCTCGCCATGGTGGCGACGCGCGCGGCGAGGCGGTCGTTGTCGCCGTAGCGGATCTCGTTGGTGGCGACCGTGTCGTTCTCGTTGATCACGGGGATGGCGCGCCATTCCAGCAGCTTGCCGATGGTGGAGCGCGCGTTGAGATAGCGGCGGCGCTCCTCGGTGTCCTGCAGCGTCACCAGGATCTGGCCGGCGCCGATGCCGTGCGCGCCCAGCACC
>NZ_JALBHA010001084.1:0-601 GCF_023006445.1 Bradyrhizobium sp. SHOUNA76 | reverse complement strand
CACCGCCCACGCCGGTGTCGATTTCGTCGAACACCAGCGTCGGCGCCGAACCGCGGTCGGACAGCACGACCTTGAGCGCCAGCAGGAAGCGCGACAGCTCGCCGCCGGAGGCGACCTTCATCAGCGGGCCCGGCTTGGTGCCCGGATTGGTCTGCACCCAGAACTCGACGCGATCAAAACCTTGCGGCCCCGGCGCGGCCTCGTCGGTCTCGACTTGGGTCATGAATTTCGCGCGCTCGAGCTTGAGCGGGGCGAGCTCGGCATTGACGGCCTTGTTGAGCTTCTCGGCCGATTTCTGCCGCGCCATCGACAGCTTCTTGGCGGCAGCGGAATAACGCGCATCGGCCTCGATCGCAGCCTGCTCCAGCTTCTTCAGCCGCGAGGCGCCGGCATCGATCAGCACGACGTCGGCGGCGTATTTAGCGGCGAGCGCGGCGAGCCCGTCGACCGGCGTCGAATATTTGCGCGAGGCGGCGCGCAGGGCGAACAGCCGCTCCTCGATGCGTTCGAGCTCGGCCGGATCGAAATCGGTTGCGGCGAGCGCGGCCTGAAGATGCTGGTCGGCCTCCTCCAGCGCGTTGATCGCCGCGTCGATCGCCCT
>NZ_JALBHA010001083.1:0-603 GCF_023006445.1 Bradyrhizobium sp. SHOUNA76 | reverse complement strand
CGATGTCCGCGCCGTCGCGGCAGGCGTCGTGGTGCCTCCCGCGCCAGACGGTGCAATGCGTCTGTGCTCGCGGTCGTCGCAAAGCGACGTTCGACCAAGGCCTCGGTTCGGGTCGCGGTGAGGCCGGACTCGCTCGCCTCGTCGGAGAGAAGCGGCTCCTCGTCACCGCGGCCTTCCTCCTGA
Source organism: Bradyrhizobium sp. SHOUNA76 (assembly GCF_023006445.1). Lineage (NCBI taxonomy): Bacteria > Pseudomonadati > Pseudomonadota > Alphaproteobacteria > Hyphomicrobiales > Nitrobacteraceae > Bradyrhizobium > Bradyrhizobium sp. SHOUNA76. The sequence goes on along the minus strand of NZ_JALBHA010001083.1, from coordinate 420 downwards.
AGCCGGACGCTCTCGTCGTCCTCGCCGTCGTCGGTGCGCGTGATCGCCTCGCTGCCGCGGAAGTGGAGATCGAACAACCGGTCGAACGTCGCGCGCCGCTCGGGTGGGGGAGCCAGCGTCGCCAGGGCGGCTTGCCTGACGTGTTCGATATCGCGCGGACCGAGCAGCTCGATCGCCGCCAGGAACGTCGTGGTTTGCTCAGGTGCTACGGCAAAGCCGTTCGTGCGCAGCAGCGGGACGAAGGCGACGAAGATGCGCGCGGCGCGCGGGAGCTGCGGCTCGATGGTCATGCCGTCGCCTCCGCGAGCATGGCATCGAGCCGCGGCGAGATGAAGTGCAGATCTTCTTCGTCCTTGAGCGCGACGCCGATCGACCGCTTGAACGCGTCCGGCCAGCGCGCGCCGCCCTTGTGCAGCAGCG
>NZ_JALBHA010001082.1:0-615 GCF_023006445.1 Bradyrhizobium sp. SHOUNA76 | reverse complement strand
AGCACCGCCAGCACCATCGACAGCCGGCTTGGATCCCAGCCGACCACCGCGCGCCGCGGCGTGCCGAGCGAGGTCGGGGCCACCAGCGCCTGCAATTCGACCAGAACGGGCCGCGTGCCCTCGATACCCGCAAAGACTGCGGTGCCGGGCGTGCCGAGATCGCGCTCGGACAGGAACAGCTCGGAGGGGTTGGTGACCTCGCGCAGGCCCAGGCCCGTCATCTCGAACACGCCGATCTCGTCGGTCGGCCCGAACCGGTTCTTCACCGCGCGCAGGATGCGGAATTGCTGCGAGCCTTCGCCCTCGAACGACATCACTGCGTCGACCATGTGCTCGACGACGCGGGGACCGGCGATCTGGCCGTCCTTGGTGACGTGGCCGACCAGGATGATGGCCGCGCCCGTCTTCTTGGCGAAACGGATCAGTGCCTGCGCCGAGGCGCGCACCTGCGTCACCGTGCCGGGCGCCGATTCCACCGTGTCGGTCCACATGGTCTGGATCGAATCGATCACGATCAGCCGGGGCACCGCGCCCTCCGACAGCGTCGAGACGATGTCCTCGACCGAGGTCTCGGCCGCGAGCTGCACCGGCGCGTCCGACAGCCCGAGACGTTCG
>NZ_JALBHA010001081.1:0-624 GCF_023006445.1 Bradyrhizobium sp. SHOUNA76 | reverse complement strand
GACCGAGTCGGGTCCGCCGGAGACGGCGAGCACCAGCGCCGGCGCAGCTTTGAGGCCGGCGAAGAGCCGCCTCGCCTCGCGCGCCGCGATCGGAGAATTGTCGTCGTCTGACATGACGCGGGCCCTGACCTCCGCAGGCGGATGGTTACGCCGTCTAGCGTAGCACCATCCGCGTTGTCGGGACCCCGGACCTCAGCACTTCACCCGCTTCTGCTCGCGGTCGACCGCGGCTTTGACGCCGGCGGAGGCGCGCGGATATTTGCGGCCGACCTCGCCGAAGGCGGCGCAGGCGGCCTCCTTCTCCTTCAGGGCGGCGAGCGACTGGCCGAGCCGCAACAGCGCATCCGGCGCCTTGGCCGATTTCTCGTATTTGGTGGTGACGGCGAGGAAGGCTTCCGCGGAATCGCGATATTGCTGGCGCTGGAAATAGCTCTCGCCGAGCCAGTATTGCGCGTCCCCGAGCAGCGGATCGCTCGGATATTTCTGCGTGAAGTTCTTCATGGTCTGCTCGGCGAGCGCGTAGTCCTTGCGCTGCATGTAGCCGATGCCGAGATCGAACTCGTCGCGCGGCGTCGCCGAGGGCGGCAGCGTGGTCAGGCCGGTGCCCCCCGCTGGCGCGGGATA
>NZ_JALBHA010001080.1:0-628 GCF_023006445.1 Bradyrhizobium sp. SHOUNA76 | reverse complement strand
GACCGCGATCCGGTCGGCAGGGGTCATGCCGAGTCGGCGCAGCGTACGGACGAGATCCCGCGTCACCTCGCCAAGCGCGCCGTAGTTGAGGACCGGCCGGCCCGGGGCGAGCAGCGCGGGCGCCGTCGGCGTCTTGCGGGCGTAGAAATCGAGAAGGCCGCCGATATCGGCGAATATCTTCGTTTCGGCGGCCGTGCCGCCTGATTCCTCCGGAGCCGGGAGTGTGACGTCCGACAATTCCGTTCCCTTTTGATGCGATTGAGCTATTCTTCCAAGAAGTTGGGGAACGCGTCCAGTCTGAGGTGAAGTTTTGGGCCCAAAATCTGTGGTTGAGGCGCCCTAAAGCCCTTCGACGGAATTGGGGTCGGGCAGAAATCACCATGCTGGAGAATGAGCCGGACACGGGAGCAGAAGGCGGGCTGAAGCGCTGGCTCGAGGGCATCGGCCTTGGCCATTACTCCGATCTCTTCGCACAGCACCGTCTCGATCTCGACGTCATGGGCGACCTGACCGAATCCGATCTGGTCGAGCTCGGATTGCCGCTCGGCGATCGCAAGCGGCTCCAGCGGGCGATGGCGGCGTTGTTCCAGGCGGAAACGGCGCTGGCGCCCGCGACGACGGTGCGGCC
>NZ_JALBHA010000107.1:0-15241 GCF_023006445.1 Bradyrhizobium sp. SHOUNA76 | reverse complement strand
GTCACCTCCAGCGTGCGGACGCCGCCGGCGACCAGCGCACGCGCCAGCGGCACGGCATCCTGGATGCGCTCGATGGTGAGGACGGGAATGACGGTCGCATCCCTGAACAGCGCGACGAGGTGGTTCTGTTGGGCAGTCGTGGGCATCTCGTGGATCTTTTCGTTTTACTTGGTCGCTTGGCGCGTGGCCACCGGCCGGTGCCGCTTCTTCGGCGGCATGGCATAGCCCGGAATGATGGCGCCGGGATAGCAGATCACGAGGCTGGCGAGACGATGCCCGGCCTGGGCCGCCTCCACCGGATCCGAGCCGCCGAGCCGGGCCGCGATATAGGCCGCGGCAAAGCTGTCGCCGGCCGCCGTGGTGTCAACGACGGGTTTTGTCATGGGTTCGGCGCGAACCTCGTGGGTGCCACCGGGAAAGCGCAAGAGGCTCACCGGCTCGGCCAGCCGGAACACCAGTTCGGGCGTGGGGATGCGCGCCATCAATTGCTCGTGGCTCTCGCCAGGATACAGCGCGAGCAGGTCCTCGGTCGAGGTCAGCACGATGTCGGCAGCCGCAAACGCCGCAGCAAACACCTCGCGCGCGACATCGCGGTCCGGCCACCCCCGCGCGCGGAAATTGGTGTCGAACACGAAGCGGGTCCCGAGCAGGCGCGCGCGCTTGATCGCCGTGAACAGGCGCTCGCGCCCCGAAGCATCGTAGATCGAGAGCGTGATCGCGGAGAGATAGACGATGTCGTAGCTCATCAGCGAGTTGAGCAGCTCATCGGTTTCCGGCAGATTCATCAGCTGGCGCGCCGCCGCGCTGTCGCGCCAGTGAAAGAACTGGCGCTCGCCCTTCGCATCCGTCTGGATCATGTAGAGGCCGGGCAGCTTGCCCGCCAGCCGCACGACGCGCCTCGTGCCGACACCCTCGGCATTCCAGGCCGCGATCATTTCATCGCTGAGACCGTCATCGCCGAGCGCCGTGAGATAGTCGACCTTGGCCTCGAGCCGCGCGAGGTACACCGCGGTGTTGAGCGTGTCGCCGCCGAAGCCGCGCGAATACAGGCCGCCGCCCTGCCCCTGCCCGGCAGACGCGCCGCCCTGGGCCTGCCGGAGCTCGACCATGCATTCGCCGATGCAAGCAACGCTCGCCATCATGTGACCCGCTCAGTCAGGGATCAGGCGACGAAGTTGCCGCCGAGCTCGTCTTCGATGTGAATGCGGATGATGTCGTCGAAGGTCTTCTCGGCCGTGGTGAAGCCGAGCTCGAGCGACCGCTTTGCGTTGAAATTGCGCGGCCAGCCGCCGACGATGCCGACGATGAAGGGATCGGGCTCGCGCTTGATGCGCGCGGCGACCTTCTCACCCGCAACCCGCTTCAACGCGGCGATCTGCTCGCCGACCGTCGCCGACAGGCCCGGCATGGTCAGATTGCGGCGCGGGCCGACCGCGGCAAGGTCCATGGTGCCGGCGTGGAGCAGGAAGCCCACCGCGGAGCGCGGTGTGGCGTGCCAGTGACGAACGTCCTCGGAGACGGGAAGAACCGCTTCCTTGCCCGCCAGAGGTTCGCGCAGGATGTTGGAGAAGAAGCCGGATGCCGCCTTGTTGGGCAGGCCGGGCCGGATGCAGATGGTCGGCAGGCGGATACCGATGCCGTCGAGGAAGCCGCGGCGCGAATAGTCGGCCAGCAGGAGTTCGCCGATCGCCTTCTGGGTGCCGTAGCTGAGCAGCGGCGTATGGAAGAACTCGTCGCCGATCGCATCCGGGAAAGGCGCGCCGAACACCGCGATCGAGGACGTGAAGACCACGCGCGGCTTGTAGCCGCCGCCAACGAGCCGGACGGCATCGAGCAGCATCCGGGTGCCGTCGAGATTGATGCGGTAGCCCTTGTCGAAATCGAGCTCGGCTTCGCCGGAGACGATGGCGGCCAGATGGAAGATCACGTCCGGGCGGCCGGCGATCAGCTTTTCGGCAGCGCCCGGCACGGCGAAATCGCCCGACACCGTCTCGACGGGGAAACCAGCCTTCTCCGGCTTCTTCGGCTCGACCACGTCGTGCATGGTCAGTTTCGTGATGTCGCTCTTGCCGAGCCGGCCGTCGCGCAACAGCCGTTCACACAATTTGCGGCCGACCATGCCGGCGGCGCCCAGGACCAGAACGTGCAAGAGCTTAACTCCCTTTTATTGGCCGGAACGCGCAGCCTCCGGCGCGCTCCCGTGGCAGACCCCCGCGATCACTCCTTCACGGCGCCGGTCATCGCGGACACATAATGCTCCACGAAGAAGGCGTAAAGGATGACGAGCGGCAGCGAGCCGGCCAGAGCTCCCGCCATCAGCGAACCCCAGCGGTAGATGTCACCATCCACGAACTCGTTGACGATCGCGACCGGCACCGTCTTGTTGCTGGTCGACTGCAGGAACGTCAACGCGTAGATGAACTCGTTCCAGCACAGCGTGAAGCAGAAGATGAAGGCCGAGATCAGGCCGGGGATTGCCAGCGGCAAAACGATCTTGATCAGGATCTGCCAGCGACTCGCCCCGTCGATCAGCGCGCATTCCTCGAGCTCGAACGGGATGGTCTTGAAATAGCCCATCAGCAGCCAGGTCGAGAACGGGATCAGGATGGTCGGATAGGTCAGGATCAGCGCCAGCGGCGAGTCGAACAGGCCGTACTGAAACACGACGGTGGCGAGCGGAATGAACAGGATCGAGGGCGGCACGAGATAGGCAAGGAAGATCAGCCCGCCGACGAGATTGGCGCCCTTGTAGCGCAATCGCACGATGGCGTAGGCGGCTAATACCGATGCGATGATCGACAGCACCGTGGCGCAGACCGCCACGTACATCGTGTTCCAGAGCCAGTACGGATAGTAGCTTTCGAACAGCAGCTTGTGGAAATGCTTGAAGGTCGGATTCCAGGTCCAGAACGGGTTGAACCTGTCGAGATCGAGCAACTGATCGTCGGGCTTCACCGAGGTCAGCGCCATCCAGTAGAACGGAAACAAGAGCACCACGACGATGATCGCGAGCGGCAGGTACAGCGTCACCATCCGGCGCGGCACCGACTGCAGATAGCTCATGCCCTCGCTGTTATCGACGCGCGCGGGCGCCGATATGACGGCCTTGAGATCGACTTTCGAGGCAGGAAGATCAGTCATTGTTCTCTCCCTGTTGCCACTTGCGACGCTGCAGGCCGAACCAGGATACCATGATCGCCGCGAGCAGGAATGGAATCATGGCGCTCGAGATCGCCGCGCCCTCGCCGAGTTGCCCGGCGATGATCGCGCGCTGGTAGGACAGCGTCGCCATCAGATGGGTGGCGTTGACGGGGCCGCCGCGCGTCATCGCCCAGATCAGCTGGAAGTCGGTGAAGGTGAACAGCACCGAGAAGGTCATCACGACGGCGATGATGGGCGTCAGCAGCGGATAGGTGATGAACCGGAAATTCTGCCAGCGCGTGGCGCCGTCGAGCGTTGCGGCCTCATAGAGCGACGGCGACACCGTCTGCAGGCCCGCGAGCAGCGTGATCGCGACGAAAGGCACGCCGCGCCAGATATTGGCGAAGATCACGCAAATGCGCGCCCAGGTCGTATCGCCGAGGAAGTTGATGTTTTGATTGATCACACCGAGATGCTTCAGCGACCAGGAGATGATGGAGAATTGCGAGTCGAAGATCCACCAGAACGCCAATGCCGAGAGCACCGTCGGCACGATGAAGGGGATGAGCACCATCGCGCGCAGCATAGCCTTGAACGGCATGTTCTCGTTCAGCAGCAGCGCGAGATAGAGCCCGATCGCGAATTTGAGGGCGCTGGCGACGAAGGTGTAGAGCAGCGTGTTGAACACCGACAGCCAAAAGATGGAGTCGTCCCACAACCACTCATAGTTCTCGGTAGCGACGAAGTGCCCGACCCTGCCGATGCGGGTGTCCGTGAAGGACAGCCAGATCCCGAGCCCCAGCGGATAGGCCAGGAAGAAGATCAGGAACGCCATGGCCGGCACCATGAACCAGAAGCCGAGCCAGTTGCGATTGTGTTTGAGCTGGGTCCAGGCGGTGTCCTCGCTCATTTGAGGCTTGGCCCGGGGAATTGCGACATCAGCCATGCCCGATATCCCTGATCGAAATGTTGACGAGCGGGCGGCGAGACTGCCGCCCGCTCCGTGACTCTCAGCGATAGATGCGCTTCAGCTGACGCTCGGCTTCCGCCATCGCGCCCTTCGCATCCTTGGTGCCGGTGCAGTAGTTGGCGAACATGTCGACGACGATGAAGTCGGCGATTGCCGTTGCCGCCTTTTCGCCGACCGAACCGATACCGGCCGCCGGCAGCGTGCGCTTGGAGGCCTGCGAGAACACGGCATTCTTGGGATCGGCCTTCCAGATCGGCGCCGACTCATAGCCGTTCAAGGTCTGCGTCAGGTAGCCCTGCGCGCCGTCCAGCCACTTCTCGTAGTTCTCCTTCTCCAGCATGAAGGCGACGAAGGCCTTCGCCGCGTTCGGATATTTGGTGAAGTTGAAGGCGAGGATCGGCAGCGCAAGCTGCAACTCGGTCGGCTTGCCGACCGGTCCGACCGGCCAGAGCGCGTGATAGGTGTCCTCGGCCAGCTCCTTCTTGCTCGCATCGGTCTTGGCGGCGACGTAGATCGAGATGCCGTTGGCCGTGCAGTAGAGCTCGCCGGCGAGGAACGCCTTGTTGTTGGAGGAATCGTTCCAGGACGCCGTGCCCGGGATGAAGGCCTCGTACAGCGACTTGCAATATTCCAGCGCCTTCGCCGTCTCCGGCGAATTGATGATGATCTTGTCGTTCTGGTCGACGGTGTAGGCACCGTGTCCCCACAGCACCCAGTGCAGCCACGAATTGCCGTCGCCCGAGGCATGCCCGAGAGCGAAGCCGGCCGGCGTGTTGTTCGCCTTCAGCGCCTTGCACATCTCAAGGAAGCCGGGGAAATCCTTCGGGAATTCCTTGAACCCCGCCTTGTCGAGCGCCGACTTGCGGTACGTCATGTAGCCGCCGTTGGTTGCGACGGGGATGCCGAGCCAGTCGTTGCCCTGCTTGCAGGTCTTGGCGGCCGCATCGGTCCAGCCGCCATATTTGTTGCCGAGATAATCGGCGACGTCGTTCATCTTCAGCACTTTGGTGGGGAACAGCTGCGGCAGCGTATGCAAGCCCCAGGCGAGATCGAGCCCGGAGCCGGTATTGGCCGCAACCGAGGCCTTCGGCTGCACGTCCTCGAAGGATTCGCTGAACACGTTCATCTCGGTGCCGGTGGCAGCCTTGAACGCCGCGACCATCGCGTTGAACGCATCGTCCTCTGCCGGCACGAAACGCTTCCATCGCATCACGGTCAGCTTGGCGCCGGGCTCCGCCTTCCAGGGCGCGCTCTGCGCCCAGGCCTTCGCGAAATCGAACAGTGCCGGCCCGGTGAGCATGCCGGTTGCAGCCAGTGCCGTTCCGCCCTGAAGCAGAGTCCGGCGGGTAAAGTCTTGCATGTCGTCCTCCCTGTGATGCTTTTTATTGTCTTAACTTAAACTTACGCTACGCGTTCAGGCGCTTTCCCGTCGCCTCGTCGAACAAGTGCACCAGTGACGGGTCCGGCTTCAGCCGGACCTTGTCGCCCGGATTGAACTGGTGGCGTTCGCGGAAGACCGCGACGACCTGCTCGCCGCCGATCTTGGCGAACACTTGCGTCTCCGAGCCGGTCGGCTCAACCACGACGATCTCGGCCTCGGCGCCGTCGTCGGCGATGGTGAAATGCTCGGGCCGCACGCCGTAGACGGCGGGAAGGCCGTCGGACGCCGCGGGCGCGGTCTTGAGCGGCAGCTTGACGCCGTTCGGCCCCTCGAAGGTCGCGACGCCGTTGACGCGCACATGCCCCTTCAGGAAATTCATCGCGGGCGAGCCGATGAAGCCGGCGACGAACTGGTTGTCCGGCTTGTCGTAGAGCTCGAGCGGCGTGCCCATCTGCTCGACGATGCCGTCATGCATGACGACGATCTTGTCGGCCATGGTCATGGCTTCGATCTGATCGTGGGTGACGTAGACGGTGGTCGTCTTCAGCCGCTGGTGCAGCTCCTTGATCTCGGTGCGCATGGCGACGCGGAGCTTGGCGTCGAGGTTGGACAAGGGCTCGTCGAACAGGAAGACCTGCGGGTCGCGCACGATGGCGCGGCCCATCGCGACGCGCTGGCGCTGACCGCCCGAGAGCTGGCGCGGGTAGCGATCGAGCAGTGGCGACAGCGCGAGGATCTCGGCGGCGCGCTTGACGCGCTTGTTGATCTCGTCGGAGCCGGCATTTCGCAGCTTCAGCGAGAAGCCCATATTGTCGGCGACCGTCATGTGCGGATAGAGCGCGTAGTTCTGGAACACCATCGCAATGTCCCGCTCCTTGGGCTGGACATTGTTGACGACGCGGTCGCCGATCGAGATCGTGCCGGAGGTGATGTTCTCGAGACCCGCGAGCATGCGCAGAAGCGTCGACTTGCCGCAGCCGGAGGGGCCGACCAGAACGACGAACTGGCCGTCCTCGATCGGTACAGTCACGCCGTGCAGGACTTCAAAATTGCCGAACGATTTCCGCACGTCGCGGATTTGCACAGACGACATCTAGCTCCCTCCTCGAAAGTCCACGACGCCTCTAGCGCCGCGACCGTCTTGTTTTTCAGACTTCGCCGAACCAAGGCCCGACTTTAGCGGGCTATATTGTCGGCAGTTTGTGCGGTTTTGGCAATTTGTCTTTGGTTAGTCGCTGCTGGTAGCGCTGTCAACGTTCCTTTGTTTGCCGGACCGACTGTGTTATGAGCAGCAAATGGGTCGAAAACGCACCAAGTCAGGCAAAATCCGGCTGGCGGAAGTCGCCGAGCTTGCCGGCGTCAGCCCCATTACAGCGTCCCGCTTCTTTCGGAATCCGGAGGCCCTGTCGATCGCCAAGCGGACGCGGGTCGAGAGCGCGGCCAAGGAGCTCGGCTATGTCCCGAACCTTGCGGCACGCGCGTTGGCCTCGCAACGCACCGAGGTCATCGGTGTCCTGATTCCCTCTCTCACTAACAACGTGTTCTCGGACGTGCTGCGCGGCATCTACGATGCGTCCGAAGGCAACCGTTACTCGATCCAGTTGTCCAACACACGCTACAGCATTCTCCAGGAGGAGAAGCTGCTGCGTCTGTTTCTGGCGCAGAAGCCGGCCGGATTGATCGTCACCGGCATCGACCAGACCGCGGAATCGCGCGCCATGCTGGAGGCCGCCGACTGCCCGATCGTGCAGATCATGGAGATCGGCCCCGACCCGGTCGACATGATGATCGGCTTTTCGCACTATGATGCAGCCCGCGCAGCGGTTGCGCACCTGTTCGAACAAGGCCACCGCAGGATCGGCTTCGTCGGCGCCCGCATGGATCCGCGGGTGCAACGGCGGCTGGACGGATATGTCTCGGCCATGAAAGACACCGCATTGTTCGAGCAGCGCCTGGTCGTCACGACCGCGACGCCGACCTCGGTGACGCTCGGCGGCGCCCTGTTCACCGATCTGCTGGCGCGAGAGCCCGACCTCGATGCAGTGTTCTGCGCCAATGACGACCTCGCGCTCGGCGTTCTGTTCGAATGCCGGCGCCGCGAGATAACGGTCCCCGACCAGATCGCGATCGTCGGCTTCAACGACCTCGAATTCATGGCGTCCGCCGTCCCCACCCTCACCAGCGTGCGTACCAACCGCTACGAGATGGGCAAGACGGCCGCCACCATGCTGATCGAGGCGATCGACGGGCGGCGCCCGGAGCAGCCGGTGCTCGATCTCGGCTTCAAGGTCATCGAGCGGCAAAGCTCGTCGCCGCGTCATTCGGAGAGCAGGCCAGCCGTTTCAGGCGCGGGTGCGGCGAACAAAATGGTAGCGTTACCAAGTGGCCATGACTAGTATCGCATTTGTGAGGAAACGACCCGCCAGCGGGCCAGCGATCCGTCATTGGCGCCATTGGGCATCGCACAAGCCGACACCCTAGGACGGACGCCGGTGCGTTTGCATTGCAGGAGAAACCAATGACAAAAAAACCAACCAATGGGCATGCGCCCGCCGGCAACGGCTCTCGACGCCACCTTCGCTCGCAGGAATGGTTCAACAACCCGCATAATCCGGGCATGACGGCGCTCTACATGGAGCGCTACCTCAATTACGGCCTCACCCGCGCCGAGCTGCAGTCCGGCAAGCCGATCATCGGGATCGCCCAGACCGGCAACGACCTCTCTCCCTGCAACCGCCACCATATCGAGCTTGCCCATCGCGTCCGCGAGGGCATCCGCGAGGCCGGCGGCATCGCGATGGAATTCCCGACCCATCCGATCCAGGAGACCGGCAAGCGCCCGACCGCCGCGCTCGACCGCAACCTCGCCTATCTTGGCCTGGTCGAGATCCTCTACGGTTATCCGCTCGACGGCGTCGTGCTCACCACCGGCTGCGACAAGACCACGCCGGCCTGCATGATGGCGGCGGCGACCGTGAACCTGCCCGCGATCGTGCTGTCGGGCGGCCCGATGCTCAACGGCTGGCATGCCGGCGAACGCACCGGCTCCGGCACCATCGTCTGGAAGTCGCGCGAGCGGCTCGCCGCGGGCGAGATCGACTATGAAGAGTTCATGGAGATCGTGGCCTCCTCGGCGCCCTCGGTCGGCCATTGCAACACCATGGGCACCGCTTCGACCATGAACGGGCTTGCTGAAGCGCTCGGCTTCTCGCTGCCGGGCTGCGCGGCGATCCCCGCTCCCTACCGCGAGCGCGGCCAGATCGCCTACGAGACCGGCAAGCGCGCCGTCGAGATGGTCTGGGAAGACCTCAAGCCTTCGGACATCCTGACCCGCAAGGCGTTCGAGAACTGCATCGTGATCAATTCGGCGATCGGCGGCTCGACCAACGCGCCGATCCACATCAACGCGCTGGCCCGTCACATCGGCGTCGAGCTCACGATCGAGGACTGGCAGAAAGTCGGCCACGACGTGCCGCTGCTGGTCAACATGCAGCCGGCCGGCTTCTATCTCGGCGAGGAATTCCACCGCGCCGGCGGTGTGCCGGCGGTGGTGCGCGAATTGATGAAGCACAAGCGCATCCACGAAGACGCGGTCACCGTCAACGGCCGCGGCATCGGCGAGAACTGCAAGGATGCGCCAAAGCCCGACAACGACGTGATCTGGGCTTACGACAAGCCGCTGGTGAAGGACGCCGGCTTCCTGGTGCTGAAGGGCAACCTGTTCGATTCCGCGATCATGAAGACCTCGGTGATCTCCAAGGAATTCCGCGACCGCTATCTCAGCAACCCGAAGGACCTCAACGCCTTCGAGGGCCGCGCCATCGTGTTCGAGGGGCCGGAGGACTATCACGAGCGGATCGACGATCCCTCGCTCGACATCGACGAGCGCTGCGTGCTGTTCATCCGCGGCACCGGGCCGATCGGCTATCCCGGTGGCGCCGAGGTCGTGAACATGCAGCCGCCCGCGGCGCTGATCAAACGCGGCATCCTGTCCCTGCCCTGCATCGGCGATGGCCGCCAGTCCGGCACCTCGGGATCGCCCTCGATCCTGAACGCCTCGCCTGAGGCTGCCGCCAACGGGGGCCTCGCGATCCTCAAGACCGGCGACAAGGTCCGCGTCGACCTCAACAAGGGCAGCGCCAACATCCTGATCTCGGACGAGGAGCTGAAGAAGCGTCACGCCGAGCTGAAGGCCAATGGCGGCTTCAAGCATCCCGAAAACCAGACGCCGTGGCAGGAGATCTATCGCAACACCGTCGGCCAGCAATCGACCGGCGCCTGCATGGAGCTCGCCACGCGCTACCAGAACGTCGCCGGCACGTTCGGCGTGGCGCGGGACAATCACTAGCAGCCACACCGTCATTGCGAGCGTAGCGAAGCAATCCAGAGATATCTCCGCGGAGACAGTCTGGATTGCTTCGTCGCAAGGTCTCCTCGCAATGGCGCGGGGTTGGCATTGGAACGATCTTAAGGAGAACAAAAATGGCAGACCGCCTCAAGGGAAAGCGCGCCGTCATCACGGCTGCAGCCGCCGGCATCGGCCGCGCCTGCGCCATCGCATTCGCGCGTGAAGGCGCAACCGTCATTGCCACCGACATCAATGAAGCCGGCATCGCTGGCTTGACCAAGGAAGGCATCGCCGAGGTCGCAAAGCTCGACGTCCGCAATACCGCCGACGTCAACGCCTTTGCCAAGCGCATCGGCAAGATCGACATCCTGCTCAATGCGGCAGGTTTCGTGCACCACGGCACCATCCTGGAGTGCTCGGAAGAGGATTTCGATTTCTCGTTCGACCTCAACGTCAAGTCGATGCACCGAACCATCCGGGCTTTCCTGCCCGAGATGCTGGCGGGCGGCGGCGGCAGCATCGTCAACATCTCGTCCTGCGCGGCGCTGCGGCCGCCGGCCAACCGCTACGTCTACAGCTCGTCCAAGGCGGCGGTGTCGCTGCTGACGCGCGCGGTCGCGCTCGATTTCATCACCAAGGGCATCCGCTGCAACTCGATCTGCCCCGGCACCGTCGAGACGCCCTCGATGCTCGACCGCGCCGCCGCGCAAGGCCCGCAGGGCAAGGAGATGTTCGTCTCCCGCCAGAAGATGGGCCGGCTCGGCACCGCCGAGGAAATCGCGAACATGGCGGTCTATCTCGGCAGCGACGAGAGCGCCTTCACCACCGGCGTCGACCTCGTCGTCGACGGCGGTTACATGCTCTGACGCCGGGAGATCAATCGCATGAACAAGATCGATCTCAACGGCCGCGCCGCCATCGTCACCGGCGGCGCACAGGGTTTTGGCCGCGCCATTACCGAGCGCTTCGTTGCTTCCGGCGCCAAGGTCGCGATATGGGATTTCGATGCGGCGCTGGCTGAGAAAACCGCAAAGGAAATCGGCGATAGCGTCCGCGTGTTCAAGGTCGACGTCACCGACACCGCAGCCGTCGAGCAGGCCCGCGATGCGACGCTGGCTGCCTTCGGCAAGATCGACATCCTCGTCAACAATGCCGGCATCGCCGGAATCAACAAGCCGGTCTGGGAGACTGACCTCGAGGAATGGCGCAAGGTTCTGCGCATCAACCTCGACGGCCCCTTCATCGTCTGCAAGGCCATCGTGCCCGCGATGCTCAAGCAGAAATACGGGCGCATCGTGAACATCGCCTCGATCGCCGGCAAGGAAGGCAATCCGAACGCCTCGCATTATTCGGCCTCCAAGGCCGGCCTGATCGCGCTGACGAAATCGCTCGGCAAGGAGCTCGCCGCCCACGACATCCTCGTCAATGCGGTGACACCGGCGGCCGCGAAGACGGCGATCTTCGACCAGATGACGCAGCAGCATATCGACTTCATGCTGTCGAAGATCCCGAAGGGGCGCTTCGTGCTGGTGGAAGAGCTGGCCGCGATGGTGAGCTGGCTCGCGTCGGAGGACTGCGCGTTCTCGACCGGCGCGGTGTTCGACATCTCGGGCGGACGCGCAACCTATTGAGGACACCATGATCCGGGAAGGTGGATGCCTGTGCGGCGCGGTTCGGTTCAAGGCTGAGGGCGAGCCGCTCAACGTCCGCGTCTGCCATTGCCGCACCTGCCAGAAGGCGATGGGCTCGCCCTTCTTCGCCAGGGCGCAGTTCGACCAGCGCGCGCTGACCGTCGAAGGTGACACCGCCCGCTACGCGTCCTCCGAGAACATCGACCGCGTGTTCTGCAAGCAATGCGGCACGCGGCTGTTCGCCTGGCGGCGTAATGGCACGCTCGCAGGCGTATCCCTCTCCGTTTTCGACGATCGCAACGCCTTCGCGCCGACCGAGCACATCTGGGTGTCGGAAAAGCCCGACTGGCTGAAGCTCGACGACGGTCTGACGCAACATCCGGGGACGATCCCGGCATAGTTGCGCGATCGCACGGCAGCGTGCTGCGGGCGGATCATTTGCGGCGTGGCATTTCGGAACAGGCCACCCTATGCTCAGCTGAAGCGTCGCTGCACCGCCGGTTTGGCTGGAACGGCTGCAAGGCCGCGAGCGAACCGGGACGGACGAGCCGTGAACATTTCCTTCTATGACCTGTCGGTGTGGGTGCTCCCCGTACTGCTCGCCATCACCTTCCACGAGGCCGCGCATGGCTTCGTTGCGCATCGCCTCGGCGACAACACGGCCTGGCAGCTCGGCCGCGTCAGCTTCAATCCGCTCCGCCACATCGATCCGTTCGGCACCCTGATCCTGCCGGCGATGCTGCTGTTCGCGCATTCGCCGTTCCTGTTCGGCTATGCCAAGCCGGTGCCGGTGAATTTCCGCAAGCTCAACAACCCCAGGCTCGACATGGTCTGGGTGGCGCTGGCCGGGCCCGCCACCAACATCCTGCTGGCGCTCGTCGCCGCCCTCGCCTTCCATGCGCTGCCCCTGGTGCCCGCGAGCTCGGCGAAATGGGTCGCGGACAATCTCAAGAATGCCCTCGTGATCAACGCGATCCTGGCGGTGTTCAACATGCTGCCGATTCCGCCGCTCGACGGCGGGCGCGTCGCGGTCGGGCTGTTGCCCCGCCCCCTCGCCATGCCACTGGCCCGGCTGGAGCCGTTCGGAATGCTGATCCTGATCGCGCTCCTGATCCTGCTACCGCTTGCGGGGTCCCGGTTCGGTCTAAATCTTGATGTTATTTCAGCAATACTGCGAGCGTTGACCGGTTATGTGATTCAGGCTGTTCTCTTCCTGACCGGCAACGCGTAGTTGAACAGCGACACCGAACACAAGCCGAAGGGCCAGAGGCCGACTTGGTCAAAGCTGCCGATATGCTGATCGCGCGACGCGCGGATACCCGCGCCCGCGCCGATTTCGCCACCTGGAAGATGATGGCCAAGCTCAACGGTTCGTCCGCGCTGCCGCCGGAGGCCCAGGAGTTCCTGGCGAGCTACCAGAACCTGCTGGCGCAAATGAGCGAGGGTGAAGCCACCGAGGCCACCATCGGCGCGATCTACAAGGCCTATTATGCCGAGATGGGTGGGGCGGGAACCCCGCCCGACGTCCGCCCACGCGCGGCCGAGCCCGCCGCGGACAATGTTACCGCCTTCCGCCGCCCGGCACCGAAGCCGAAGAAGGCCACTTCCTTCGGGGCGGCAGCATTCGCGGGCCCCCAGAAACGGCCGCTGCCGGTGGCGCTGATCTTCGCTTGCCTGGTCGTGGTCTATGTCGGCATCAGGCTCTACTGGCGCTGAGCCGACTTCTTCGTCTTCTTCTCTTCCCGCGGCTTGAACTTGATCTCGACGGTGCGCTCGAACCGGTCATCGGTGAGCTCGGTCGGCGGGACCGGGAAAGGATCGGATTTGTGGACCATGGAGATCGCAGCGGCATCGTAAGCCGCGTCTCCGGACGATTCGACGACATCGACCGAAACCACGTTCCCTCTGCGGTTGAGTGCGAAGCTCACCTTGGCGGTCTGGTCCTTGGGCTCCTTGCCCTCCGGATTGACCTTGTGCGCCGCCAGATGCGCACTGATCTTGCGGTTCCAATCGGCCGTTAGCTTCAGCAGGTCTTTGCCGATGCCGAGCACCGGCGCCATGGCCTTCTCGGCCTCGCGCGTTGCGTCTTCGAAAGTCTGCCGATCCGCTGCAACAGATTTCTGGGATGCCTCCATGGCCGGCGTTTCAATCGCGGCCACCTTCGGATCGTCGTCCTGTTCCTTCTTCGGCTTGTTCTCGGTGACGATACGATCGGCATCCTCGACTTGCTGCGGCCGATCCTGGGGAAGGTCGGTCTCCTTCGTCTCGGTCTTTTGCTCAGGCAGTGCCGGGCGCTCTTCCGACTCGTCCGATTCTGTCGGCGCGAGGGGCAGATTGGCCTCCTGAACCGGAGGCGAAGTCATTTCCACCGCGAACTCCGCGCCGGCTGCCCCCAGACCGTCGCCGTCATCATCGGCTTGCAGGTGCGCCAGCGCGAGCGCGGCGCCACCCAGATGAAGCACGAGCGCCGCCACCGCCGCGAGGATCCAGAGCTTCCGGGATGGTCTGAGTTCGTCCGACATAGCGGGCCTTCTTAAGGCTGAGCGGCGCCTGCCGCAGGCGCACCCGGAGCGCCTTCCAGCGCCACCAGTTTCACCCGCGTATAGCCGCCTGAGCGCAAGAGCTCCATGATGCCCATCAACTCCCCATACGGCACCGACTTGTCGGCGCGCAGGAAGACGTACTTGTCCTTGCTCATGTCGGACAATCCGTCGAGCGTCCCGATCAGCTCGGCCCGGTGGACCGGGTTCTCTCCGATGGCAAGCGTCAGATCGGGCTTGATGCTGAGATAGGTCGGCTTGTCCGGCTTCTTCTGCGGCGTCGCGCTCGAGGTCGGCAGATCGATCGGCAGGTCGACGGTCGAGAGCGGCGCTGCGACCATGAAGATGATCAGCAGCACCAGGATGACGTCGATGAACGGCGTGACGTTGATGTCATGCGTTTCCGAGAAATCGTCGTCGTCATCGTTGTCTGCGAGCGAAACGGCCATGGTTCACTCCGCTGCGCGCGAATGCACGCTGCCGTGGCTGCGGTCGAGATCACGCGAGAGCAGCCGGCCCGCGGCGCCCGAGGCGCGGCTGACGAGCTCGAGATAGCCCTTCGTCACGCGCGAGAAGTGGTTGTAGATGATGACCGCGGGGATCGCGGCGACGAGGCCGATCGCGGTGGCGAGCAGCGCCTCGGCGATGCCGGGCGCAACGACAGCAAGGTTCGTGGTCTGCGACTTCGAGATGCCGATGAAGCTGTTCATGATGCCCCAGACCGTGCCGAACAGGCCGACGAAGGGGGACGTCGAGCCGATCGTCGCGAGCACGCCCATGCCGATCCGGATGCGTCGTGCCTCGGCACGCACGATCTCGGAAAAGCTCGAGGCCGCGCGCTCCTTGATGCCGGCATCACTGGACAGGCCGGCCGACATCCGCGCCTCACGCAGCGCTGCCGCCAGGAAGGACGGCAGAATCCCCTCCTTGGATCCGAGCGCCATCTGCGCTTCGGCGAGGGAGCGGGTCTCCGAAATCTTCTTCAGCGCCGAACGAAGCTTGGTGGATGCGACCGACAGTTCGATCGATTTGGCGATGAAGACCGTCCAGGTCATCAGCGATGCGAAGGCGAGCCCGATCATCACCGCCTTCACGATGACGTCGGCCGACATGAACATGACCCAGGGCGACAGTTCCTTCATCGCCGGCGCGATGGCGGCCGCCGCATCGGGCTTGGCGGTCGTCGAGACGGTGGCCGCGGGGGACGCCGTCGGAGCAGCCGGGGCGGTT
>NZ_JALBHA010001079.1:0-631 GCF_023006445.1 Bradyrhizobium sp. SHOUNA76 | reverse complement strand
AGAACACCCGGCAGCTCGAGATCGAGCGCAACCAGGCGCTTGATGTCGCCGGCATCGCCGCGCGCGAAGCCACCGAGGCCAGCCGCATCGCACAGGAGGAGCGCGTGCGGTCGCTGGAAATTGCCCGCAACCGGGCCGTCGAGGAAGCCGACATCGCCTCCCGCGAGGCGATCGAGGCGGCCCGCATCGCCCAGGAGAAGACGGTTGCGGCCGAGCGCATCCAGGCCGAGCGCGACACCCGTTCGCTCGAAATCGAGCGCACCGGCGTGCTGGAGGCGGCCGAGCTGAAGCGACGCGACGCCATCGAGCGCCAGCGCATCACGGTCGATCTGGCGCTCGAAGCCGAGCGCATCAATTCCTCCAAGAAGCGCGAGGTGCTCAATATCGAGCAGAAGAGGGCGGTCGAGATCGCCGACGAGGACCGCGTCATCGCGCTCTCCACCAAGAAGTCCGAGCGGATCGACGCCGACCGCCAGGTCCGGCAGGCCGAGATCGTCGCGCGCAAGGAGGTCGAGACCACGGACGTTTCGCGCGAGCAGGCACTGGAAGCCGCCCGCATCGAACGTCGCCGCGCCATCGAGCAGCTCGAAGTCGCACGCGTGCAGTCGCTCCAGGAGGCCGAGATCGCCTC
>NZ_JALBHA010001078.1:0-636 GCF_023006445.1 Bradyrhizobium sp. SHOUNA76 | reverse complement strand
CCTCGGTCGCAGGCGCCGGTTTCGGCGCGTCAGCGGGCGGCATCGCGGCGGGCGCTTCCGGCTTCACCTCAGGCTTCACATCGACCTTGGCGTCGCGCGCGATCGCCTCAGATGTCGGCGGCGTGATCTCGCGATGGGCATCCTTCGGCTTCTCGGCCGCGGGCTTGTCCGGCGCAGGCGCCGGTCCGTGACCGGCAGGCTTCATCTGCGCGATCGCCGCCTCGGGCGTAGCCGCCGTCTTGCCCTTGTCGGGCTGGAAGGAGACGTCGACGACGTAGTTCTTCTCGTCGCGGAACGAATGCACGTCGGAATCGCCGATCAGCGCGATCTCGACATTGGTCTGGTCGAGATCGGCCTTCTGCTTGATCGAGGCGACGTTCGGCGGCGCCGCGACGATTGCGTCAGCCAGATCGAAATTGAGGTTGGCGTTGAAAGCGAGCGTGAGCTTCTGCTCGTTGAGCACGGAGGAGACGCCGACGCCGTCGGGCATCTCGAACACGAAGCGCACGAAGGTCGGCTGCACCGAGGCGCGCACGCGGATCTGCGGACGCTTCTTGCTCTCGGCCGCGGCGCGCTGGGCGCGCAGCGCCCGCTCGGCCACGCGGGCACGCTCGGCGAGCTCCTTGACCACGTCCA
>NZ_JALBHA010001077.1:0-636 GCF_023006445.1 Bradyrhizobium sp. SHOUNA76 | reverse complement strand
ACGGCCTGGCCGACCGGCCGCGATGGCCGCAAGCGCACGGCCGACGCCGCGCTCCATGATGAAGCCGGGAGATTGCTGGCTGTGGCACGGACGACGTGGATTGCGGTGGAACGCGAGGTGCAGCTCGGGCGATAGGTGCGTAGGGTGGATTGGCTCGCGGCCCGCGCGTGGCGCGGTCCGCGGGCTTAATCCAGCACTCGGTCACCGCTAGCCACGAACGCGGTTCTCGTAGGGTGGGCAAAGGCGCGCAGCGCCGTGCCCACGACTTCCGTCCCGGCTCGTTGGTCAAGATGGTGGGCACGCTCCGCTTTGCCCACCCTACGAGATCAGGGCGCTACCTACGCGCTCTGCTCCATCATCCCCGCGAGCCGCACCAGCTCGGCCTCGAGATCCCGCTCCACATCCGCCGCGCGAATCTCCAGCACGCGATAGTCCCGCGCCTCCAGCCATGCCCGCCTTGACGCACGGTCGGCCGCGATCGCCTCGCCCTCGCCCGGGTTGACCAGCTCGATCGCGATCCGATGCGGGAACGAGACGAAGTCCGGGATGTGGCGCCCCACGGGGGTCTGGCGCTTGAACCCACCTGCAAAGCGGCGGTCGCGGGTCAGTGCCTGCCAGAGCAGGCGCTCGGCATCG
>NZ_JALBHA010001076.1:0-638 GCF_023006445.1 Bradyrhizobium sp. SHOUNA76 | reverse complement strand
CGCGTCAAAGTCACCGACGGCGAAGTCGCATTCTCCCGCGTGCGCGATCGTGTCGAGGGCCGCATCAGCGCCATCAACGCCGACGCGACCGTCGGCCACGACCGCAAGGTCAACATCACCGGCACCGCGCGCGTCGGCGACCACCCGACCAAATTCGACATCAAGGCGACCACGCCGGCGCCGCCGACCGACCGGCCGACGATCCCGGTGGATTTCGCCGTCGACATGCCCAGCGTGCTGAAGTCTCAACTCACCGGTCACGCCGAGATGCGGCTGAGCGGCGATGTCGTGATGATCAACGGCGTGAATGGCAAGCTCGGCGACGGCGCATTCAACGGCTGGGCTTCGGTCGACATTGCGAGCAAGCCCCTGGTCAAGGTCGACCTCGACTTCCAGCGGCTGGCGATTCCGCTGGCGAAATCTCCGGAGGGCGCGGCCGGGCAACCCTGGAGCAATGCGCCGATCGACGTGTCCGGGCTCAACTATGTCGATGCGCAGGTGAGGATTTCCGCGAACGAGGCCGTGATCGGCGATGCGCGCATCGCGCCGCTGGCGCTCGATGGCAAGCTCGCCGGCGGCGTGCTGAAGGCCGGCACCGCCAATCTCGGCGCCTATGGCGGCCAGGTCTCGGGCGAGGT
>NZ_JALBHA010001075.1:0-642 GCF_023006445.1 Bradyrhizobium sp. SHOUNA76 | reverse complement strand
CGGATCGCGGTCGCACTGCCGCGCGGCGCCGACAGCGCGCTGGCGCTGATCGCGGTCGCATCGAGCTGCGCCTGCGTCCCCGTCAATCCCGATCTGACGGCTGACGAGCTGCAACGCTATTTCAGCGACTTGAAGCTGACGGCGCTGGTGACACGGGCCGACATGAACCCGGCGAGCCGCGAGGCCGCCAAGGCGCTCGATATCGCGGTGATCGATTTCGTGCCGGGGCGGCAAGACAATCTCGGCGGCTGCGCATTCGTTGGGCCGACGATCGAGCCGGCGGCGACCGGCGGCGCCTCGCGCGGCGACGACGATGCGTTCATCCTGTTGACGTCGGGCACGGCGGCACGGCCGAAAATGGTGCCGCTGACACATCGCAATGTGTGCCTGTCCGCCACCAATGCCGGCCGCGTGCTGTCGCTCACATCCCACGATCGTCTGCTCAACGTCCTGCCGCTGTTTCACGCCCATGGCTTGATCTCCGGCCTGCTGACGGCGCTGGCCGCGGGCTCCAGCGTGATCTGCACCGACGGCTTCGACGCGCCGTCGTTCTTCGGCTGGATGCGAGAGCTGCGGCCGACCTGGTACACCGCCGTGCCCACCATCCATCGCGCGCTGCTGACGGCGGCGGAATCCGACCCG
>NZ_JALBHA010001074.1:0-644 GCF_023006445.1 Bradyrhizobium sp. SHOUNA76 | reverse complement strand
CAAGACCGCGGCGGCGACGCCCGGCGCGGTCGGCGGCATCGCCAGCCGCATGCTCCAGGAGCGCGGCGTGATCTCGCGCAACATGCTGGACGCCATCGCCATCTGCCCGCCGCTGATCGTCAACAAGGCCCAGATCGACGATCTGGTCGCCGCGATCGCCGGTGTGCTGGAGGATATGATGGCGGAAGTGGCCAAACTGACGCCGGCTTAAGGCTGGCAGGTGCGTCAAATTCCGTCATTGCGAGGAGCGCAGCGACGAAGCAATCCAGTGTCTGTCCGCGGAGACAGTCTGGATTGCTTTGCTGCGCTCGCAACGACGATGTGGGAGCAGCGAGCTCCAATCCATCACCGTCACCCCGAGGTGCTCGCCTCTTCGGCGAGCCTCGCAGGGCGACGGCCCGGCTGCCGCAGCGGGGCGTTCATCCTTCGAGGCTCCGCGCACGCTGCTCTGCACCTCGCGCCTCGCGCCTCAGGATGACGATCCGGCATTATTCCGCGTTGGCTGAGCCTACGCCCGCTGAACCCCGATCACGCGCCCCTTCTCGATCGCCAGCGCCAGCTCGCCGCGCTTCAGCTTCAGCGCGGCATCGCCGAACAGCTCGCGGCGCCAGCCGCGCAAGGCGGGGACGTCGGCCTCGTCGTCG
>NZ_JALBHA010001073.1:0-644 GCF_023006445.1 Bradyrhizobium sp. SHOUNA76 | reverse complement strand
CGCAAGCTCGGCGACGCGGGCGAGCTCCGGCGGCTCGGGGTTGGTGGCAAAGCGCGCCTGCGCATAATAGGCGCGCGCCTCGGCTGCGGTCAGGGTCTCGTAGGCGGGGCGGCCGGCGTCCTGGAAGGCCCTGTAGACGGCGGCGGCATCGGGATCGAGCACAACGGGCATGGCGGGCGGTCTCGGGGGGGCCGGTCAGGGTTGGATGTCGTTTTCGGAAGGCGCTGCCCGCCTCGCACCCCCTGGGGAGGGGTGATCGACTATCCCATTCGCGAGCCGGTCTGACCAGACGGGCCGGGAAGGGCGGGGATGCCGCCCTTCCCCCGCCGTATTCGCCGTGTTAACCGGAGGACCTGCGAGCGGCGGTAACCCCTGTAGAATGTCCAACAAGCCCGATTCGCTGTTGAAGCCGCGCGAGATGTTTCGAACCATTACCCTGACAGGTCTTGCGGCGCTTTTGGCCGCCACCGCACTGACGGTTGCGACACCGGCTCAGGCGCAGATCGGCACGATCTTTTCCGATCCGCCGCCGCTGCGGCCGCCCGGCAACATTCCGCGTGGCCAGCCGCAACCGCAGCAGATCCCCGACGACGACGAAGAGGTGCCGGAACTGCCGCCGCAGGGCCGTGTGCTGCCGTCGCGCC
>NZ_JALBHA010001072.1:0-649 GCF_023006445.1 Bradyrhizobium sp. SHOUNA76 | reverse complement strand
AGCACGCGCGCCGGGCCATGGGCTTTCGCAGCCTGCGCGACCGCGGCCTCGGCGGAGGCGGCATCAGAGACGTCGCAGGTCACGGCCACGCCCTTGATCTCGGCGGCAACCGTCTCTGCAAGCTTGGCATTGAGATCGCAGACCGCGACCTTGGCGCCCTGCGCCGCCAGTTTTCGCGCGGTGGCAGCGCCCAATCCCGATGCGCCGCCGGTGACGATGGCTGCCTGATCCTTCAACAACATGGCGTTCTCCTTTGGCGATGATTTCTTAAGCGACCGATATCACACGGTCGGACGGATTGGCAGCGTAGAGCTCTTCGATCAGCGCGGCGCGATGCTCGAGCACCGCGCGCTGGTTGATGGAGCCCTTGTCGGTGACCTCGCCCTTGTCGATCGAGAGCGGCGTGTCCATCAGGATCGCGCGCGTGATCCGCGTCGAGGAACCGGTGGCTTGGCTGAGGAAACCGGTCAGGCGCTCGCGAAAGGCTTCGCGCACCAGCCGGTCACGCGTTGCGACGATGAGGTCGTCGGTCGGCAGCGTCGGGTTGATCAGCCGGCAACCGTCGAGGTCGAGCACGACCAGGGCAGAGACCTCGTCGCGGTTGATGCCGGCGATGACGACGTCGCGCACCAGCGGTGCGCAGGCCGCT
>NZ_JALBHA010001071.1:0-649 GCF_023006445.1 Bradyrhizobium sp. SHOUNA76 | reverse complement strand
CAATTCGCGAGGTGACGGAGGCAAGCAGGAACTCGTCTCCGGGGAGAGCGCGCCATACGCCGTCAAACATCGCGCAGGGAAGGCCGGACGTTTCCGGCTTCACCTGTCATCCGTTGTGCATTGCGTGTGCATTCTCATCGCACGACGGACAAGCGGGTGCCAGCCGGCGCCCGGCCTTCCCTGCGCCCTTTCGCTATGAGGGCGTGATGCGAAGCGCAAAGCTCGGGCGGAATGCGCCGCGAGGAGGTGAAGGCATGTCTGCGAGTCACAACCTTCGACATCGTAGGGTGGGCAAAGCGCAAGCGTGCCCACGCTCGTGTCGCGATGGAATTCGGTGGGCACGGCGCTGTGCGCCTTTGCCCACCCTACGGGACTTGAAATGCCAGTTGGAGGACGGCGACCATGCATCTTGCTCCGTCACTGCGAGGAGCTCGCGACAAAATTGCGCAGCAATTTTGCGCTGAAGCGACGAAGCAATCCAGAGTCCCTCCGCGGAAAGACTCTGGATTGCTTCGCTCCGCTCGCAATGACGCTGTGGTGAGAGTGCGCGCCACATTCCGTTCTCGTGCCCCGGACGCAGCGCAGCGCCCCCGGCGATGCGAAGCATCGTCCGGTGCGGTGCGCTGCAGAGCCGGGGCCCATCTCGCCG
>NZ_JALBHA010001070.1:0-650 GCF_023006445.1 Bradyrhizobium sp. SHOUNA76 | reverse complement strand
GCCAGCGCGGCTTGCGCCGAGAGAGCCGCACGGACGATGTAGGGGTTAGAAGGCTGGCCGCGCTCGGCACCGCGCGGATCTTGCGACCTCAGCGCGGCGGAGCGGTACCGACTACCCCGCACCGCCATGCGGGAATGGCGCAGTCGCGACACGCCGATCATGTGGCCGACGGCAAAACGCGCAACGCCGAGCGGGCCGCCGCGCAATCCGAACTGGGCCTCGGCTCTGGCAGGCAACAGCACTGCCGCAATCAGAAGGGTCGCGCCGGTCAGCGCCAGTCCCATGCGTCCCGACATGACCGCTGACCTGACCAATTCGGCCTCCTCCCAGCTGCCCACGCGCGCACTGCGCCGTATCGAGATGACTCGCGAGGGAACCGATTGTTCCCGGGCGACACAGGGTAAAGCGTCGCGGGGACTCTGGCTCACTCCGCCTTCTGCGGCATCACAAAGGTCTGGCCGGGATAGATCAAATTGGGGTTGTGGATCTTGTCGCGGTTGGCCTTGAAGATCACGGCGTAGCGCGCGCCGTCACCGTAGGCGAGCCGGCTGAGCGCCCACAGGCTGTCGCCGCGGGAAATCACGCGGTTGCCGCCTGCCTCCGCCGGTGCGGCCTGTTTCGCCTCTTGCTTCGACTCTTGCCTCGCGACC
>NZ_JALBHA010000106.1:0-15290 GCF_023006445.1 Bradyrhizobium sp. SHOUNA76 | reverse complement strand
GGCGCTGCGGAAGCGCGCGCGAATATCCGAAGGTGTTGCGGCGATGACGTCGGGCAAAGCGTGCCGGATGGTCCGGCCATCGCGCAGCCGCACGGTCACCTGCGCGCCCTGCTTGCCCGGGAAGGCAGCCGTGAAGCCGGCATCTGCCTTGAGCTCGGTGACCGCAACCAGGCGGATGATGTCGGCATCATCCAGCTCGGCGTAGTTCTCTTCCTCGATCTCGCCCCGCGCCAGCGTTGCCGCGACACTGAACGGAATGCTCATCTTGGCCTGGAGCGCATTGCGATAGGGCCCTGCGGAATCGCAGCCGGGATAGCGAACGGCGGCATCGGGCGCGCTGATCACGATGCGATCGATCTCGTCGACGCTGGCGAGTTCGTGCGAGACGCGGAGCGCCGCTTGAGCCGCTGTCTGCGCGAAATTGCAGGCCGGGACCGGCTTGTTGTAGACGGCCATGATCTCGCATTCGCCATTCGGGAACAGCGCGATGCTGTCGGGCGCGGCCTGGCGGCGGTAGGCGGCGAACAGGCCGGCTTCGCCTTCGAGGATGGTCTCCGAGCCGAAGGCGCCGGCCGCGGCAAGGCCGACCGCCTTGATCGCGTTGCTGGCGGCAAAACCCGGATGGAAATACATGTCGGAGCCGCCGGCATGCGGCCATTCGTTGAGTCCGCTGGACGTGTTGGCCGCGATCGCGATGGCGCTGGTTGCCTGGTCCTCGGAAAGGCCGAGCGCGAAACTTCCCGCGAGCGCCGCGCCCGGAGGAGCCACGAGGCCGGTCGGGCGGTAGAGACGTGCGAGGTCGGAGGTCAGCAGCGCGCGGCCGATCCGCGCACCGGTCTCATAGCCGATGATGGCGGCCGCCAGCAGTCTGGCGCCGTGCAGCGGCGTCTGTTCGGACAGGGCGAGAAGGGTCGGCCAGATCACGACGCCGTGGTGTGTGATGCTGGCGGCATGCATGTCTTCGCGCACGAGGCCGTGACCCATCACGGCATTGGCGAAGGCTGCGTCGGCGGGCGAGGAGAGTTGCGAGGTCCCGATGATCGTTGCAGGGCCGCCGGCTTGCGCGATGGCAACCGCCTGACGACTCCAGGGATGATGACCGGCTTCGAACGCACAGGACAGGAAGTCGAGCAGACAGAGCTTTGCCTTGGCGACGACCTCCGGCCCGAAATCGCCGAGATCGACAGCAAGGGCGCTCCGCGCCATCTGGCGCGCGAGCGATATTTTGCCGGATACGGTCGGGCCGATCGTCATCGCGGGTCGCTCTCTCCCTTGGCTTGCGCGCTTAGCCGCGCATCTCCACTCCGGCCCACTCCTCGAGCACCTTGGCGATCGAGGTGAAGTCGGACGAAGCGCCGTATTTGGCGTTGGTGATCGCGAGCATCTGCCGCACCACAGCGCCGCAGACCATCGGCACGCCCATGGCCTCGGCCTCGTCCACGCAAAGACGGACGTCCTTGTAGGAAAGGCCGGTGGTGAAGCCGAAATCGAAGGTGCCGGGCAGCACCGCGCGCGGGAATTTGTCTTCGGATGCGCTGTTGCGGCCGCTGCTGGCGTTGATGATGTCGATCAGGACCTTGGCGTTGACGCCGCCCTTGACGCCCATCGCGACGGCTTCCGAGGTGATCACGAGCGCTGCGGCCGCCATCAGATTGTTGGCGAGCTTGGCGGTCTGCGCCACGCCGGGCTTGTCGCCGGTATAGAACAGCTTGCCGAAATTCTTCAGGATCGGCTGCACGGTCTCGTAGGTGGACTGTGGGCAGGACACCATCACGGCCAGCGTGCCGTTGACGGCGCCCTTGATGCCGCCGCTCACGGGCGCATCGACCAGCGTCATGCCCTTGGCCTTCAGGCCTTCCGCGACGAACTTCGCTGCGCCGGGACCCGAGGTCGAGAGATCGATGACGATCTTGGCACGGTTGCCGCTGCTGATGCCGTCCTGGCCGAGCGCAACGGCCTTGACGATGTCGGGCGTCGGCAGGCTCGCAAGCACGATGTCGGCGCGCGAGGCGACCTCGGCCGGCGAGTTGGCGAGGAGGGCGCCGCGCTTGACCAGCGGCTGGGTTGCCTCGGTCTGCGTGTCATAAACGACGAGCGAATGGCCCGCGTCCATCAATCGTCCCGCCATGGGACCGCCCATGCGGCCCGTGCCGATCACGCCGAGCATTTCTCCCGCCATCGTTCACTCCCTGTCGCGCGGTCCCGTGACGGGCGCGCCTTCTTGATCTTCTGGTCGATCGTTTCGCGGTCGGTCTCGTCGGCCGCAATCGTTGCGGCGAGGGGACCCCGCGCCAGCGAGCGGGATTGTTATGATTGTCAGACAAGCTGTCAAGCATAACATTTGGGGTCGACAGTTTGCCGCGGATCGGCATATGGTTCGGGAAAACGAGGAAGACGCCCCGCGTGCCGCAAGACTCAATTCCAAGCGTGAGCAGGACGCTCGCTGATTTCGTCGCGGCCTCGTCGTGGGCGGAAGTGGAGGCGCAGAGCCTCGAGGCGCGACGATCGATCCTCAATTTCTTTGCGACCGCGCTCGGCTCTGCACGCGATCCCGTGGTCGTGGCCGCGATGCGCACGCTGTCGCCGTTCAGCGGCGCCGCGACTGCGACGGTCATCGGCCATTCGGAGCGAATGGACGCGATGTGCGCCGCGTTCCTCAATGCCATCTCGGCGAATCTGCTCGATTTCGACGACACCCATCCCGATACGATCATCCATCCGGCAGCACCGGTCGCCGCGCCCGTGCTGGCGCTCGCGGAAGCGCGCGGGATGACGGGGCGCGAGGTGCTGACCGCGTTTATCCTCGGTGTGGACGTGGAGTGCCGGATCGGCAATGCCGTGTCGCCGCGCCACTATGCGCGCGGCTGGCACATCACCTCGACCTGCGGCATTTTCGGCGCAGCAGCGGCGTGCGCGAAACTGCTGGGGCTGCCGGCGGAGGGGATCGCGAATGCGATCGGAATTGCGGCGAGCCAGTCGGCCGGCAATGTCGAGAACCTGCCCAGTGCCGCCAAGAATGTCAGCGTGGGCAATGCTGCGCGGAACGGCTTGTTCGCCGCGCTGCTGGCGCAGCAAGGCTATGAGGCGGCGCCCAGCGCCATCGAAGGCCCGCTCGGTTGGGCGCGCACCATGGGCGACGAGCCGGATATTGCTCGCCTGCTCGACGGTCTCGGCAAGACCTGGGAGATCGCGAAGAACACCTACAAGCCTTACCCCGCCGGCATCGTCTTCCATTCGGTCGTCGATGCCAGCCTTGTTTTGCGCGAGCGCATCGGCCGGCAGGTCGATCAGATCGAGTCGGTGACGGTACAGGGCTCGGCGCTGCTGCTTGCCCGCGGCGATCGCCCCGTCAACAACGAGCGCGATGCGCGCGTCAGCATCCATCATTGCGTGGCGTGCGGATTATTGCTTGGCACGGCCGGGGTCGCTGATTTTGCGCGCGAGACGGTCGTCCGGCCCGATATAGCCCGACTGCGGAAGAAGGTGAGGGGGCAACTTGATGACCAGATGCCTGACGGCGCCGCACGCGTGACCCTGCGCCTGTCGTCCGGTGAGGTCTTCACCGAAACCGTCATCTCGCCCCGCGGCAGCCAGGCGGCGCCGCTCGCAGATCGGGACATCGAGGCCAAGCTGCGCGAGGGCGTGCAGACCGGTCGAAGCGACTGGGACGCCGACCGTGTCATCGACGCAATCTGGCGGCTCGACGCGGTCGATGACATCGCCGGCTTCATGCAATCGCTGCGGCCGCTGCCGGCATCGCGCCGGACGGCTTCCAACTAGAATCTCTCAAGACCTGAAAGGGACGATCATGAGCAAGACCGAACTGTTCGAAAAGGGCCTCAAGGTTCGCAAAGAGGTCCTCGGCGAGGACTACGTCAACAAGTCGATCGCCGGTGCCGACGAGTTCACGCGCACCATGGCGGAGTGGTCGACTGAATTCTGCTGGGGTGCCCTGTGGACGCGGCCCGGAGTCGATCGGCGCACGCGCTCGATCGTCAACCTGGCGATGCTCGGCGCATTGAACCGGCCGCACGAGCTGAAGCTGCACGTCAAGGGAGCCCTGAAGAACGGGCTGACCAAGGAGGAGATCAAGGAGATCCTGCTCCAGGTCGCGGTCTATTGCGGCGTACCCGCCGGCATCGACGCCTTCCGCAATGCGCGCGAGGCCTTCAACGAGGTCGACTCGACCGGTTCTTGAGCGCGAGCGCCATGGCTGATCCGGAATACGAGCTCTTCGCCATCCGCTACGCAACGCGCGATGCCCAGCGCAGCGAGCACTTCATCGGCGGCGATCCGCATGACGGGCCGATGCCGATGGACTATTTCATGTGGCTGGCGCGGGGAGGCGGGCGCACCGTCGTCATCGACACCGGCTTCAACGCGGACGTTGCCAAGCAGCGGAGGCGGAATTTCCTGCGCTGCCCGGTCGAGGCGCTTCGTGCGTTCGATATCGACCCTGGCGACGTCAAGGATGTGATCCTCACGCATCTGCACTACGACCATGCCGGCAATTTCGACCGGTTTCCGAACGCGCGATTCCATCTCCAGGAGCGCGAGCTGGCCTACGCCACCGGACGCTATATGCAATATCCGAGATTGTCGCATTCGTTCGAGGTCGAGGACGTCTGCGGGATCGTGCGGCTGAACTACGCGCGCCGGGTGTTGTTCTACGACGGCGACGCCGAGATTGCGCCCGGGCTGACGGTCCATGCGGCCGGCGGCCATTCAGCCGGTCTTCAATTCGTCCGCGTCAACACACGGCGCGGCCCTGTCGTGCTCGCCTCCGACGTCAGTCATTTCTACGAGAACATGACCAGCGAGCGTCCGTTCACGACGGCGTTTCACGTCGGAGACATGCTGGTGGGCTTCGACAAGCTGCGCGCCGCGGCACCTGACGCGCACCACATCGTTCCCGGCCACGATCCGCTCGTCATGAAGCTCTACCCGGCGCCAGGCCCTGACCTGAATGGTATCGCGGTTCGGCTCGACGTGGCGCCGGCAGAAGCCGCCGAGGGCGAAGGCGTTTAGGGAACGCCGGCGCGACCGGGCGAGCTTCTTGCTCGCGGAACCAAAGCCCTTCCATTGGCATTCAGTCGCTGAATTCGCCGCCGCGATGTCGACTGACGGCTTGCGGCGATGCGCTTCACGGTGGAGACCAATGAGGGACAGCGCTTCGGAAGTCGCCGACATCAGGGATGCCGTTCACCTCTGCATCGACATGCAGAACATTTTCGCCCCCGGCGGCCTGTGGGCGACTCCGTGGATGGAGCGGGTCCTGCCGGCGATCGTCTCGATCGTTTCGCGACACCAGGCCAGAACCATGTTCACACGTTTCATCACGCCGCAGGATCCGGAAGATCGTCCCGGCCAGTGGCAGAGCTATTTTCGTCGCTGGCGCGAGGCGACCCGCAGTCGTCTTCCGCCATCGGCGCTCGAACTCGTGCCGGCGCTGAACAAGTTCGTTCCGCCGGCAGCCATGATCGACAAGCCGGCCTATTCCGCGTTCAGCAATCCCGCCCTCGCGAGCCTGCTGGTCGACAAGAATGTCGGCACGGTCGTGATATCAGGGGCAGAGACGGACGTCTGCGTGCTGTCGACGGTCCTGAGCGCCGTCGATCTCGGCTTCAGGGTCGTCATCGTCGAGGACGCGCTGTGCAGCTCGTCCGACGTCGGGCATGACGCGCTCATGACGATGTACCGCACCCGCTTTCACGGCCAGGTCGACCTGATGACCGCGGAGGAGCTGTCCGAGTTCTGGCGCGAGTAGGGGGGACATCGCCGCAAAGCCGAAAAATGCGTCGCGGCCGATTCACATAGCCTAATGCGCGGCAGCCCCAAAGCGGTCACATTGCGCGGGCTGGAAGGGGGCTGGATGGCGATGGATCGCATCGAACAGGCCTTTGTCGCGACCGCAATCACGGGTTTTCTCGTGATGTTGGTGGCGTTTGCCTGGATGATGATGAGCTGACGCGGGGAGGCTTGCCGTCTTGCGCGTCGCGCTACCTTACGCCGCTGTTCTGCTCTGCCTGGCGGTGACCGCCTGGCTTGCCTTCGCGCATCTGTTTTGATCGTCGATCGGCTGCGAACCCCAGAGCTGCGAACCCTCAGATCAGTGCTCGTCTCCGGATTTCCGGCTGACCCGCGTCAATTGTTTGCAGCAGATGCTTGCAAGGCGCGCGCGTTTGCAAGCAGCGGTCACGGCGTTGCTGGGTCGCCCGTCGCGGGTTGACCGCCGACGAGGCTCGCAAGGTTCAGCGCCATGGCCACGATGTCGAGCGGCTTCTCCCAGAGCGGCACGTCCTGGAATTCCGTCTCGATGCTGAACTTGTCGTAACCCGTGGTGAACACGAACGGCACCTGGCGTGCCCTGAGCTCGCGGGCGATCGGAAAGATCGGCTCGGCGCGGATGTTCACGTCGAGGACTGCGGCATCGAGAGTGCCGCCATTGTGCAGCATCTCGACCGCATCCTCGATGTGGCCGACGGGACCGGCGATCTCCGCGCCGAGCGTGCGCAGCGCGTTGCCGATGTCATCGGCGAGAAAATATTCGTCCTCGACCACGAGGATGCGGCGACCCTTCAGCGGCGTGCGTTGACGAGGCGACGTGGGCGATACCGGCATGATCCCTCCAGCGTTCCCTCCTCCCTATTAGGAACATTAGGGCTGGAGGACGCCTTGGCGCAACGAAACAGCCGAAGGCGGGTTCCATGAGCCACCGCGATATCATCGTCATCGGAGGCTCGGCCGGAGCCACCCAGCCGTTGAAGCGGATTCTGAGCCGTCTGCCCGCGGACCTTCCGGCCGCCGTCTTCGTCGTTCTGCACATTCCCGCGCAGGGCATCGGCATCCTCTCGACGGTTGCCAGCAGCGCCGCGGGGACCGGATCGGCAGTGACAAGCTCGTCTCCCTGGCCGAACCGGTCGCCTCGACCCGTCCGGCTTGCGGCGGGGTCATGTCCCAGGTCAAGGAATTGCGCCCGCTGCGCTTCCGCTGCCAGGTCGGTCACGCCTATACGGCCGATGCGCTCGCCAAGGAGCAGGAGGGCCGGGTGGACGAAGCCCTGCGGGTGGCGCTGCGCATCATCGAGGAACGGGCCGAACTGGTGCATCGCATGGCCGCCGACGGCCGGCGGAGCGGGAGGCTCGCGATCGCTGAAATGTACGAGGCGCGGGCGGCCGAGTACCGCGAATATGCCGACATGATCCGGCGCGTCGTGCTACAATCGCTCGACCCTCCGGTGCGCAAGCCGGAGGCTTGAAGGCGCCCCATGGCCATCTCGCTCGCCAAACGGACGGCCCAGCTCTACGCCGAGCAGACTCTCCTGGTGAAGGCCGATAAGGACATCGAGGAGGGCTGGCAGCGCATCCGAAATCAGGAAGACCGAGTGCGCGAACTCATGGCTGGCGGCCACGCTACGCGCCAGGCGGAACGGCTGGTCGATCTGCTCAAGCAGACCCTGATCGAATGGGAGCGCCACCGCGTCCTGATCGAGCAGCGCGTCAGGTATCTGCAGCAGGAGGTCGAGGCGGGGTAGCCGGCGCCGCGTCGGCTGAACGCGGCACCAGGCTCGACCTGGGGTTATGTGCTGCTTGGCACCGCGGGTCCCTGCCGCCGGATCGAACGCGTCCGGGCACATTTTTCCTTTGATCTGTTGGGGTAAGATCGATTTCTGCTATTTGCAGGGGCCGGGCACCCGTTGGCCCCGCGTCGGTGAACGAAAGCTGCCTGAGCCATGAATGAAGTCGGCGACCAGCCGGTCGATGGAGAGCGCCAGACGAAGACCCCGCTGATCATCGGCGTGGGTGCCTCGCCGGGTGCGCTGGACAGCATCGAGCGCTTCTTCGCCAAGCTGACCGTCGGGATCGATCAGGCCATCGTGCTGGCTCTTCAGCATCACGAGGCCTTCGACGAACCGCGGCTGCGTGAGGTCGTGCGAAATTCCAAAGGCAAGATCGCCGAGATTACCGATGGCCATGCGGTGGAGGGCGGCACGATCTATCTGTGCCCGCCGGCGATGATCACCACCATCCATGACGGTCGATTTGCGATCCGCAAGGCCGAGCAGGCGCCCGGCGAGCGCGCCACCATCGACAGCTTCCTGGTGTCGCTCGCGGAGGAACGCGCCGAGCAGTCCATCGGCGTCCTTCTTGCCGGCACCGGCGGTGACGGCACGCTCGGCACTGCGACGCTGAAGGATCATGGCGGCCTCGCTATTGCCGAAAGGGTCGCGAGCCCGGAACAAGCCGAGCATCTGGTCGACGGCAACACGCCCGCCTCGATCGCCGACTACGTGCTGCCGCCGGAGGAGATCCCAGAGCACATCCAGGTCTATGCCCGGCATCTGCGGCGCCTGGAGGAGAAACAGGGTTTCGACGAGGTTCTGGCCGCGGCGGCGACCTCGCTGTCGCGCATCGCGGATATCCTGCGCAGCAAGACCGGCAATGACTTCCACGGCTACAAGCAGAACACCTTCCTGCGCCGCGTCCAGCGGCGCATGCAGGTGGTCCAGATCGACGACATTTCCGCCTATGTCGATTTCCTGCGCAACGACAAGGACGAAGCGCAGAACCTCTTCAACGATCTCCTGATCGGCGTCACCGAGTTCTTCCGCGACAAGCGCGAATTCGAAGTGCTGGAGACGCAGATCATTCCGAGGATTTTCGACGGAAAGAGCGCTGGTCAGCAGGTTCAAATCTGGGTGCTCGGCTGCGCCACCGGCGAGGAGGCCTATTCGATCGGCATCCTCCTGCGCGAGCACATGGCGCGGATGGATTCGGCGCCGCAGGTCCAGATCTTCGCCACCGACATCGACGGACGCGCGCTCGCGACCGCCCGCGTTGGCCGCTATCGCACCAGTATCGAAACCGACATGACGAGCGACCGCCTGGCGCGCTGGTTCGTGCGCGAGGGTGACACTTACTGCGTGGTCAAGGAGCTGCGCGAGATGTGCATCTTCTCGCAGCACAACGTCATCAAGGACGCGCCGTTTTCCAAGCTCGACCTCGTCTCCTGCCGCAATCTGCTGATCTATTTCAATGCCGAATTGCAGAACCGCGTGATCCGGCTGTTCCATTTCGCGCTGCTGCCCGACCGTTACATGTTTCTCGGCAATTCCGAGAACGTGACGCGGCATCCGAAGATGTTCGAGCCGGTCGACCGCCGCGCCCGCATCTTCAAGAAGCTGGAGACCGGAACGCGGCTGACGCCGGAATTCCCGATCACGACCGCGGCGGGCAGGGTGCCGGTCGAAGTGCCCACAGCCCGCGCACTCGGACCCGACGTCGCGCTGAAGCGCCGCGCGCAACGCATCGCGGAGCGTTATGCACCCGCCTATGTCATCACCGACGACAATTTCCAGATCCTGCACTTCTCGGGACGCACCGGCCGCTACATCGAGCCGACGGCGGGCGCCGCCACGCTCGACCTGCTTCAACTGGTGCACCGCGACATCCGTCTGGAATTGCGCACCGCGCTCGGGCGCGCTGCCGAGACCAACGAGCCCACCCATGCAGGCCCGGTGCAGCTCGGTGTCGACGGTCACCGTGTCCTCGTCGACATCACGGTGGAGCTGATCCAGGAAGGGCCCGGTGGTCACCGCAGCTTCGTCGTGCTGTTCAAGGACGGTCCCATCCGCGCGATCGAGGCTGACCGGAACAATCCCAACGTGCTGGTGCGCACCGAGCACGTCGAGCGCCTCGAAGGCGAGCTGCGCGCCACGCGCGAACGCCTGCAGGCAACCATCGAGGAGCTCGAGAGCACCAACGAAGAGCTGAAATCCTCCAACGAGGAGCTTCAGTCGGCCAATGAGGAGCTCGAGACCTCGCGCGAGGAGTTGCAGTCGGTCAACGAAGAATTGACGACGGTCAACGGCGAGCTGGCGCACCGTGTCCAGGAATTGACGCGCGCCACCAGCGACCTCAAGAACTTCCTCGAGAGCACGCAGATCGCCACCGTGTTCCTCGACAACGATCTGCGCGTGATGAACTTCACGCCTGCGATCACGCAGATCCTGCATCTCGTCGAGACCGATGCGGGCCGGCCCATCGCCCACATCAAGGCCCGCATTCCGATCGAGGAGCTCTATGACGACGCCCGCCGCGTGCTGCGTACGCTCGCCAGCGTTGAGCGCGAGCTGAGCGCGCCGAACACCGACACGCGCTACATCGTGCGCATCCTGCCGTATCGCAGCATCGACAATTTCATTGCCGGGGTCGTCATCACCTTCATCGACGTAACCGCGATCACCCGCGCCGAGGAGCGCCAGCGCCTGCTGCTGGCCGAGCTCCAGCATCGTGTCCGCAACACGCTCGGCGTGGTGCGCTCGATCGCCCGCCGCTCGGCGGAGACGAGCTCTACCGTGGAGGAATACGCCTCGCATCTCGACGGCCGCCTCAACGCATTCGCCCGCACCCAGGCGATGGTGACGCGCGATCCCGAGGGCGGCATCGACCTTGAATATCTCGTGGTCGAGGAGCTCCTGGCCTATAATGCCCACGAGGGTGAACGGATCCGGGTCTCCGGCCCCAAGGTGCGCTTCCAGGCCAAGGCCGCGGAAACGTTTGCGCTCGCGATCCACGAGCTTGCGACCAACGCACTGAAATATGGCGCCCTGAGCCAGCCGAGCGGACGTGTCGAAATCACCTGGCGCATCGACGAGGGCAGGGACCCTGCCGAGCTCCTGTTCGAATGGCGCGAGCGCGGCGGGCCGCAGGTCAAGCCGCCGCCGCGAAAGGGTTTCGGTACCGAGCTTCTGGAGCGCACGCTGGCATTCGAGTTCAAGGGGCAAGCCGCGTTGGCATTCCACCCTGCGGGATTGGAATGCTCCATCACGATTCCCCTCAGCAGGCGCATGTTCCATACCCCGGTGGTGGCTGGCTGATGCCGTTATCGACGTCTGATCGCAGTGTGATGGAGCCGGCCATTCGCCGGCTGAGCGCGCTGAGGCCATTGTCGGCGGAGGCCCGTGCTTCACTCGAATATGCGATGCTCGAAGGGCTGCAACGCGCCGGCTCGGGCGAAGACCTCCTCTCGGAGGGGGATCCCGTCGACAGCGTCCGTATCGTGCTCTCGGGCTGGCTCTGCCGTTACAAGACGCTCGAGGATGGCCGGCGCCAGATCGTCAATTTCGTTTTTCCGGGCGAGAGCTGCGACGCCCATGCGTTCCTGCTCTCGGTGATGGACCATTCCATTGCGACGCTGACGCCGGCGGTCTACGCCGAGATCAAGCGCGGGCGTTTCGAGAGCCTGGTGGCCGGCGACCGCTCGCTCGCCGAAGCGTTCTGGTGCGAGACGCTGGTCAACAACGCGATCCAGCGCGAATGGGCCATCAATCTCGGCCGGCGCGTGGCGGTGGAGCGCGTGGCCCATCTGTTCTGTGAGATATTCGAGCGGCTTCGTCCCGTCGGCATGGTCGACGGCAATTCCTGCATCATGCCGGCGACGCAGATGGATCTCGCCGATGCAACGGGACTGTCGGTGGTTCATCTCAACCGCACCGTTCAGGAACTGCGCGCCTCGGGCCTGATCGTGTTGCGCGATCGGACGCTGACCATCAACGACCTCGACGCGCTCAAGGACGCGGCGCTGTACTCGCCGAGCTATCTGCAGCTCTATCGGCGCGGCTAGACTGCGACCTGCACTGGACCGCCGGCCGTGGCTGGGCGGGGATCGATCATTCAACGATCGTGATCATTTGCGTCACCCAGACCATCACCTGGGTCAAGCCTCTCCTTGGGGAAGGGCTCGTAGCTCTTGCGCCCAAGAAACGTGTCCGGCAGGGATGTCGTGAGCACGTCCCATGCCTCGCGGATCGTCCTGCGCGCGTGCTCGACGTGCTCTGCGTCAGACGACAATGGAAAGTGAATCGGCGTTTGCATGGCCGTGCTCCCTGTTGTGCAGGCGGGAGCGCAAGCGGTCTCTCAGCCACCGGCGCCTGGACAGAGCCTCAGCCGGTGACGAACGGACGATACGCCTTTCGCGGTATTATGGCCATAGGTGCCATGCGCCGAAGTCCATGTTGCGTCCCAAGCTTTGCGGCCCCTTATTCCGGGAGTTGGCGCTGCTCAGGGCTTTTCGGTCCGTCCGGGCTCGGCCGCTTGAAGCTCCATGCATTCGGCTCGTTTGCGATACTCCTCCGCCATTTCCAGCAGAGCAGTTCGCGTTGCGGAGGAGGAACTAAGAGCGGCCTGATGCTCGCAGCTCTTCTGGAGTTGGCGATAGCTGTCCATTTGCGTCAATCCAGGCTGGGTCACGATGTTCCTAGATTAGCAAAAGACGTCGTCGGATGATTTAACCCATGTTACGCTTTTGGCCCATGTTACACCGGCGAAGCGTTCCCTCTCCGACGGCGCTGCGCAACCGTTCCGTGTCTGGAATGTTGTAGAGGCATCGCCTGCGCGCGATGATCTCAGTCGGTGAGAACGCAACGGAGCGCTCCGATCCAATGATCAGGGAGAACGCCCCATGTTGATGCGGCGTCGAGTGAGGCAAATGGATCCGCTGGAGATACGGCTTGCCGCCGAAGCGGAGCGGCTGCGCGAAGAGGCAAAATTGCTTCCGCCCGGCGCGGCTCGCGACGAGATGTTGCGCAAGGCGCGTCAGACGGAAACTGGCTCTCAGATGAGCGAGTGGCTGCGGTCGCCGGGCCTGCAGCCACCGGATTAGCGTCTGCTGGGCGCGGCGGTGCTAGCGCCGCTTCGCCGTCTTGCTGCGCCGGTTGTAAGGCGAGCGGTTGACGGGCCGCAGCGAAATCCCCTCGCGTTGCGCCTTGCTGCGAATGGCCGCGACCGGACGCTGCAGCTTGATGCTCATGACGCCGGTCGGCGTGTTGCCTTTCGCGAGCTGCTTCAACTTGCTCACGTCCGCGGGCGTCCACGGTTGCCGCGCGCGGCGCTTGTACGCGGGATTGGCCTTGCGCGGTCCCTTGCGCCCGATCGGTGAGCCCGCGCGCTTCCATGCTGCTTTTGCCATGATGTCCTCCTTCAAGTCTTCAAGAACATATGAATCAGCATTTCGGTTCCGCCGCAATCAAGCGACAAGCCGAGCGTCACGCCCCGCTTCGCGATCGCAAAATCACGCGGCGTTAACTTATTGAAATGCTGGAACCGTCTGTTGCGGCGGAAGCTACCAGCGTTGCCGGCTGGGCCGCCTCAACCGGCAAGCGACTTGAGTGACAGAGAACTGGCCCCGGCGCCAGATTCCCCGCCGGGGCCGATTTCCTTCCATCCGAAATCCGCCATGAAAGTCCAATGACCGCAAAACGAAACCGCAGGAAACAGACCCAATCGCTCCAGGAGCGGTTGGCGGCATTCGCTGAAAAGGCTCGCGAGCGCGCAAGCAGCCTGCCACCCGGCAAGGAGCGCGAGACGCTGCTGCGGCGCGCGAAGCAGAACGAGATGACCTCGAACCTCACAGACTGGCTGAGCACCCCGGTCTATCCAAGGCGAGGCGGTGACCATGCGTAGCTTCAAGCATTACCGCGCGTTCCAGATCGATCCGGACGGGCACGTGTTCGGCTGCATCAACCTCGTCTGCGACGACGACGAGCAGGCCAAGCGCGAAGCCGCCGCGCTCGTGCTGGTCCATCACATCGAGCTGTGGCGACTGGACCGGCGGATCGCGCGATTCGATGTGTCGCCGGAAGCGGCTCGCCAGTAAGGGTCGAGGAACCGCGTGCAGCGCCCCGGGTTGGTCGGATACCGACTTCGCCGGGAGCCAGCATGACGGACGCCGAAATTCGCAAGGGGATGCCGCCCGTCAAGCTGTCGCGCGGAGAGTTCGAGCAGCGTTACAGGGGCCAATTCGTCGATCCCGCCTTTGCGCCGCTGCAACGTGAGCTCGATGCGATCGTCGGCGCCGCCTGGGACGCCTACAGCCATTCGCGCAAGGCGCCGCTGACGCGAAAGGCGGGCGCGGGCTTCTCCGATCCCGACTACGACATCGCCATCGACTGGCTCGACGCGCGCGCAAAAATCCTGGAAGCACAGCGACGGCACGACGATGCGGAGGAGACGCCGCGCATCCTCGTCATCAACGGTTCGGCCCGCAGCGAGCACACCTGTCCCGGCGAGATGTCCAAGACCTGGCGTCTGGTCAAGCTGGCCGAGCCTGTCTTCACGGAGATGGGATTTGCCGTCGACATCCTCGATCTGTCGCGCCTCGCCTCCGAATTCGGCAAGACCATTTATCCCTGCAAGTCCTGCGTCGGGACGGCAATGCCGCTCTGCCATTGGCCATGCAGCTGCTATCCGAACCATTCGCTGGGGCAGACCCATGACTGGATGAACGAGATCTATCCGCTGTGGGTTGCCGCTCACGGCATCCTGATCGTGACGCCGGTGAACTGGTATCACGTGCCTTCAGGGCTCAAGGCAATGATCGACCGCATGGTCTGCGCCGACGGCGGCAATCCCGATCCGAGCTCCACGCACGGCAAGAAGGCCGATGAAGCCAAGGCGATGGAGCTGAAGGGCTGGCCCTATCCGCGCCATCTCGCCGGCCGTCATTTCGGCGTCGTCGTCCACGGCGATGCCGTCGGTGCCGAGGGCGTGCGCCGCGCCTTGTCGGACTGGCTGACCGACATGCAGCTGGTCTCGGCGGGCCGCTTTGCCGAGCTCGACGGCTATGTCGGTTACATGGAGCCATATGCCATCTCGCATCGCGCGCTCGATGAGGACAGGGAATTCCAGCAGGAGGTGCAGAACGCGGCGCGCGCGCTCGGCAACGCCGTCCGGCTGGCGAGAAGTGGGCAACTTCAGGAGCCCGGCGAGGGTCTTGCCGACCCGAACCCCAAATGACCATTGCTCGGTTTGATTGCCTGATTGTCGGCGGCGGCCCCGCGGGACTGATGGCTGCGATCTATCTGGCGCGTTTCCGCCGCAGCGTCTGCGTCGTGGACGCCGGCGCCAGCCGCGCCGCACTGATCCCGCGCAGCCACAACGTTCCGGGCTTCGTCCACGGGCTATCAGGCACGGATCTGATTGCCCGCATGTCGGCGCAGCTGGACGAACTCGCCGTCGCGCGCGTGGAGGCCGAGGTCACCGCGTTGCGGCGGCACGATCATGGTTTCGAGGCGAGCTGGAACGGCGAGGCGCATGCAGCCGCCACGGTCATTCTGGCCAGCGGCATCGTCGACACCCATCCGCCATTCCGGGAGTGGCGCACTGCGGTCGCGGACGGGTTGTTGCGCTACTGCCCGGTCTGCGACGCCTTCGAGGCGGCCGGCCAACGCATTGGCGTCATAGGCCCGCTGCACCGTGCCGCCGGCAAGGCGCTGTTCCTGCGCGGCTACT